>DASRSF010000103.1:0-12615 GCA_035656615.1 Vulcanimicrobiaceae bacterium
TGTGATCGATGTAGACCAGCGTGCCGCCGGTGGAGTTGAATTGTCCCGACATGATTGGATGCAATAAGGTTCCTGAGAGCAGCGCGTGTCCGGCGCCCGAAATATCCAACCCGAAAATACCGGCGCCCCCGCCGCGAACGCGCACGTTGCGCCCCGCCGTTATTCCAAGATTCAGCGCCAAATTGAACGGCGGCCCCTTTGATGCTGCGCCGGAAGATCCACCGAACTGCAAAAATGCCGCGAACGGCATGACGGCGTCCGTTACCGTGACGTTGCCGCGCAGTTGCGCCAGCGTATCATCCTGGCGCGAAAGCGCCAGTTGTCCGTTGAAGGTACCCGAACCAAACTGCGGCATGTCGATCTGTGCCCCGCGCGCAGCGATGTTGATCCGGTATTCCAGCGGGCCGCCGTTCAAACCGCCGCCGAAGTTCAGCGATCCGGACCCCGTAACGGAGCCGCGCCCGAGTAAAGCCTGCAGTTGATCCAACCTCGCGTGCGTTCCCTCGAACGTCAACTGCGCTACGGTATGCGTGATCGGCGTCAATTCGATGTTGCTGGCATACGAGACGTCCGTTGCGGCGAGTTGGCCGAAGATTTGCGGATTGCGTACGGTGCCCGATACGCCGACGTGCCCGTTGATCGTACCGGCGAGCTTGGTGCCGTTGCCCAGGAACGTGCCGAACGGCGAGAGATCCACATTATCGGCCGTCATGTCCATCGCGATGGGCGCGTTGATCGGACCAAAACTAAACGGTTGTAGCTGCAGCGGTAACGAGCCGGCAATCGTCGCGCGGCCCCGGTTGAACGTGAACTCCGCATTACGCACGACCAGATCGCGGCGGCTCAATTGAAGCTGACCGACGAACGAGGGAATCGCTAATCCGAACGCGTCGACGTTGCTTGCGTCCACGCCCGCCGCAAACGTGGGCGAGCGGAATGATCCGCCGATCGATACGGTGGATTCAAAACGTCCGGTCAAGGGCAAGCGTTTCTTGGAAACCAGCGATACCAAACGTGCCAAATCGGTGGTGACGGCATGAATTTGCATCTGCATGGGCGCCGAGGGCGTTATTCCAAAACTTCCCGCACCGGTAGCCTCCATCGCGGGAAACGTCACCGCCAAGCGCGTGACCTCGATGCGATCGCCGGGCGCACTGCGCGCATAGACCTGCCCGCGTTCGATCGGGAGCGGGCCAATCGTGCCGTCCCGAATCGACGCGTTGCCGGCCAGCGCGATATGCGGATAGGCCCCGCGTATTTGCGCGTTGCCGTCGATGCGGCCCGTAACGGGCAGCTGCGGAAATCCGAGCGCCGGCAGCCACGTCGTCAAATCCAAGTTCGAAAGCGCCGCATTGACATCGTATCGCGATCGCGCAACCACTTGACCAAGCGCCGCACTTTGCGCAAAACCGATCGTTCCGGAGGCCCGCAACTTCCCGTGCTCACCCCCGATGCTTACGCTGCCGTGAACTTGGTTGCGCAAGCTATTCCACCTCGCATCCGTATCACCGATCGGCAGACGCCGGTATCGTAAGCCCGCGATATCGACCTCACCGGAGGTAAACGTCAAGTGACCGAGGTGCGCAAACGAGATCGCGACCGCACCGGTGCCTGCCAGCGTGTCGCCCGTATTGAAGTAATCATTGAAGTCGGAAAGATCCGCATGCGCGGACTGCATCCCGAAGGCGATCTCGTCCTTCGCCTCCGTAGCCGAAAATCGCAGCGCCGTACTGCCGACGGTAACGCTTGCGTCCCGGACGGTGGCACCCGCGCGGCTGGCCGAAATGCGCGCGTGCGCATCACGAAATCCCAGTCCGTTGAGTTCGCCGACCGGTACGCCCGCAATGCCTTCGATACGTGGATTCGTACCGCTGCCGGTAATGCGCAAATCGCCCTGGAAACTTCCGTCAGCGTTAAACGCCGGAACGCGCGCCAGCCGCGCCATCGGCGCGATTTGCCCAACCGGAACCCCCGCGACGATGTCGTACGCGGGTGTGCCCGCCGCTAAGTTGGACATCGTTCCGCTGACATTCGCGAACGTTGGGCCAAGGGAAGCCGTCGTGTCGCGCACGTGCAGCGTGTCATGCGCTATCGCGATCTCGGAGCTGGTCGTAAATGGTCCGTACCCGGCTGCCGAACCATTGGTGAGTACGACACCCGCATCAACGTTGGGAATGGCCGCGCCGGGTGCAACCGCGCCGACCGCGCGCAGCGAACCGCCGCTTAACGGAACACCGAAGCCGTGCAGCGCACCTGCGTTTAGCTGCGTGGTCGCCAGTGCCAGGCGTGTCGGCGTTCGGCTTGGTACCGTTGCAAAAGAACCTGCTGCAACGACCTCACCGCCGGCGGCATGCGCTTGAGCCGAAAATACGCGTAGAATTCCCTTATCGAACGACATCGTTCCGGTAACCGCGGAGATCGGGATGCCGTGAATGTTTGCGTTGCGAAGCTGCGCGTTCTGCGCTTGAACGAAGATCTTGCCTTGCGCGATTGCGATGCCCATCGGCCCGGAAATCGCGCCGGTTGCCGGAAAGCCGCCCAGGAACATGTGCAGCCCTTCAAGTGTGCCCGCATAATTTCCACGAGCGACAATCAGGTTTGGCGCAAACGTGCCACCGCCGTCGAACGTTCCCCACGGGCCGTCCGCATGAACTTGGTTGAGCTGCGATGCCGCGAATGGACCGGCGAAGCGCGCAGCGATCGTGTTGAACGGAACTCCCGCGATGCTCGCCGGCGACATGTACACGGCTCCGCCGACGACCACGTTGTGTGCCGATCCCGTTCCGGCGATGTTCGCCTCGACGATGTGTGCGTCCATGGGCGGTAATTGCGGAATGTTGGCTCCCGGCAGCACCACGGGCACAGGCTGGTTTAACCGGACGTTGCGCGCGGAAGCCCAAAACGTGCTTCCGCCATGCGGACGGTCCAGCGAAAAGCCGGCTACGAGCGAGCCGCCGGCAGGCGTGGTCATTCCTATGGGCCCGAACGTGCCGACGCCGTAGCGGTTTAGGTTGTAAAAGCCGTTTACGGCGCTCACGTTTTGCAGCGAAACCAAATATCCGCGCGCATCGACCTTTAAGTCCGTACCGGTCAGCAACGATTCAATAAGCACCGGCTGGTCGCTAATCAGGGAACCTAAGTATGGAATGCGCCGGGCGGGACCGACCGCGTGAAGCGTGAGAACGCTTGTAACTTGCTTGCCGAGAACTAAGTTTCCGTGAACGTGCAGCGCGATGCCGGAATAGGAGGCGTGAAACGGCAGAACGATCAGATTATTTTTGTAGATTGCCACCGTACCGCGGGGGTCATCAATGGGAACCGCTCCATAATTGAAGCGTGGTCCGTTGAATCCGATGAGCAGCACCGGGTCATTGATGTTGCCTTCGATCAGCGCATGAATGCGTACCGGGCCAAAGATCGGCAGCCCTCCGGCAATCTTCAAAACGTCCTTCAAATACCGCAGATCGCCGCCACCGTCGATCCCTAAACGAAACTGCGGCGAACGAAAATCGAAGATGCCGCCGGAGCAGACGATCCCCAGGTGGCCGACGTCGGCGGTCAACCGCTTTGAAGCAAAGCCCGAGTCGAAGAGCGTGATCCGGCCGGCAAGATGGCGGATAGGCGAGTCAAGGCTATGCACAAACATCTGCCCCTCGCGCAGCTCGCCGCTGCCCGACATGTGCAGCGCGCCGCCCGGCCCGTAACTCCAGGCGTACATGTCCATACCGCGGACGGTCCCACCCAGAATGTGGGCGGCCGGCGAGTTGATGAAGTAGTTGCCAATCGTTGCAATCGGTATCGCGCTTAGCGTGACGTGGTGCAATGCGTAGTGGCGCACGTTGTCGATGGTCCCGGCCATACGCAGCCGCTGGGCGCCTGCGTCCTGCAGCAAACCGGTCACCAAATACTTGGAGACGTTCGCTGATGCAACCGTGATGTTCGCGTCGATATGGTCGATGGACTGGTAGCGGCTGGCTTCATAATAACGGTACTGATCGATCAGGCGCGCCGATGCGCCACGCACGCGCAGCGTAAAGTCCAGCGGTACGGTATTTGTTAGGGCCGGCCGGCGTGAGGGCGCGCCCCCTCCCGGAACCGACACATTGTACGTGCCGTTTTCATGGTGCACGATCGTGACGCGCGGGCCGTCGATCGTGACCGCGTGCAAACCGAAACGGTGTTTGCTGCCCGGGAGAAGGTCACGTAAGCTGTAGTACACGTCGATGCGCCGCGCGTCGAGAACGGGATCGGGGCCGCGCCGGACGTGCACATCTACGAAGGCGCCGTGAACCGCGTTCAAGCGCACCTCGCCCAGCCGAATCTGATACCCGCTTACCAAGCTCCCGATAGTAGTACATGCAAATCGGGCGACGGCGTTGTGGAATGCGCCAAGCATCACCGCAACCACGATGATCACCAGCGCCGCGATCACTGCACCGATGGCTCTGCGCAAATGCCTCCTCCGTCCGTCCTTTTATACCCCTAACGTCAAAAGAAAGCCCGCTGGTTCGCAGCGGGCTTTCTTCGTACGTCTACGGACTTAGATGTCCACCTTGGCGTTCTTCGCGTATTCGGAGATGAATTGCTTACGGGGTTCCACTTTATCACCCATGAGATCCGTAAAGATTTGTTCGGCTTCGACGGCATCTTCGACGGTGATCTGCTTGAGGCGCCGGTTGCCGACCTCCATCGTCGTCTCAGCCAGCTGGTCCGCATCCATCTCGCCCAGGCCCTTGTACTGCTGGACGACGTAGTCACGGCCATCATCGCCGATAATCGACTTCAATTCGGGCTCGCTGAACGCATACCACTGCTTCTTCCCCTTGCGAATTCCGTAGAGCGGCGGCTGCGCGATGTAGACGTAGCCGTCTTCCACCAGCGGTTTCATTTGGCGGTAGAAAAAGGTCAGCAACAGCGTACGAATATGCGAACCGTCCACGTCGGCGTCGGTCATGATGATGATTTTGTGATATCGCAACTTCTGCGTATCGAATTCATCGCCAAAACCGGTTCCGAACGCGGTGATCATCGTGCGGATTTCTTCGTTGGAAAGTACCTTGTCCAAGCGGGCCTTTTCGACGTTCAGGATCTTGCCGCGCAGCGGCAGAATCGCCTGGCTGTTCGGATCGCGGCCGCCCTTTGCCGTGCCTCCGGCCGAGTCACCCTCGACCAGAAAAATCTCGCTTTCGGCCGGGTTGGTGTTCTTACAGTCGACCAGTTTGCCCGGCAGGCCCGAACCTTCGAGTGCATTCTTGCGGCGCGAGAGATCGCGCGCCTTCTTGGCGGCTTCGCGCGCACGCTGCGCCTGCATGCACTTATCGATGATCGCACGCGCGCTCTTCGGTGTCTCTTCGAAGAAGAATTCCAGGCGTTCGTTTACTAAACTGTAGACAATATTGCGAACGTTGGCGTTGCCCAGTTTGGTCTTCGTCTGCCCCTCGAACTGCGGCTCGCCCAGTTTTACCGATACGACTGCGGTGAGGCCCTCCATGCAATCGTCGGTAGAGAGATTGCCGTCGGATTCCTTGAGCATTCCGCGCTTTCTGGCATACGTGTTGATCGCGTTGCCGATCGCCGTGCGGAAGCCGGTCAAATGCATGCCGCCTTCAATCGTGTTGATATTGTTGGCATACGAAGAGATGATCTCGGTGTACGTATCGGTCCACTGCATCGCCACTTCGACGTCGACGCCGTCGCGTTCGTTATGCGTGGAGATGATCGGGTGCAGCGGATCCTTTTTCTCGTTCAACCATTCGACGAACGACACGATTCCGCCCTCGAACTTGAAGTTGCGCTCGCGCAGTTCCTCGCCGCGCTCGTCCCGCAGCGTAATGGACAAACCGCGGTTCAGAAACGCCAGTTCTCGCAGGCGTTTTGCCAGAATGTCCCAGTGAAAGTCGCTTACTTCAAAGACGGTGGGGTCCGGCAAAAACCATTGATAGGTTCCGGTGTCGTCGGGATTCTCGGTGCGGCCGATCTTTTTCAGCTTCTGCACCGGTAAACCACGCTCGAACTTGATCTCGTATATCCAGCCGTCGCGCTTTACGCGCGTGGTCATATGCGAAGACAGCGCGTTCACTACCGAGATCCCGACGCCGTGGAGGCCGCCGGAAACCTTGTAACCGCCTTTGCCGAACTTCCCGCCCGCATGAAGGATCGTCATGATCACCTCGACCGCGGGCATGCGCTCACCGGCATGTACGTCAACCGGAATGCCGCGGCCATCGTCTTCCACCGAGCACGATCCGTCCTTGTGCAAAACCACCAGCACGTTGCGCGCAAATCCGGCAAGCGCCTCATCGACGGCGTTGTCGACCGCCTCATAGACAAGCTGATGCAAACCGCGCTCAGCGGTGTTGCCGATGTACATTCCGGGGCGTTTGCGGACCGCCTCGAGCCCTTTGAGGACTTCGATTTGTTCCGCACTATAATTATCTGACATGAATCTTTTTAACTGTTCTCGTTTCCGTATAAAATACCGTGCAATTCGTCGCCGAGCAGATTGCGCACGACCGCGGGCGCAATGCGCTCGGGATCGAGCCGGCTTTTGAGTAGGACGTACGAACTTGCAATCATTCGATCGCGCGTCGATAGATGTACTCCGCCGGTGCGCCGGACGACCTCGAGTACGTCCTTCCAGCGACGCAGCAGACGCAGCCGTATCGCCTCGTACTCCTGCGGCGAAAGACTATCGACCAGCTCCGCTATCCCCTCATAACCCAGCCACGGTGCTTCAAAAAGCAACCGCGCTACTTGCGCGTCGCGTTCCTGCAGTCGCGTATTTTCGCACGGAGTGCAGCAGGCTCGCGAGGCAGGCGCCGTTCGCACGCCGCATCGGTCGCATTCTTTCCACCCAGCGCGCTCTTTGGCCCGCTGTGCGGCAATAACACTGCCGTGAAAGCGTTCAAAGGCGGCCTGCAGCGTTTGCGCCGGCAAGCGCTCTTCACGAGCGCGACGGCCGCCGGTGCGAGGTTTGCCGCCTGCGGCGGGAGTTTGCGCAAGCCGGGCGACCCGGAAGCGCAATCCGCGCAATTCCAGACCGGTCCGGTCTTTTACCGAACTTAGAATCGTTTCGCTCAGGAATGCAAGCTGCTGGCTCCAAGCGCTGGATCGCGTCTGGATAAGCAGCGCGTCACGAATGAGCTCGGCGGGCCGGGAATTCGCCGCGACCTCATCACCGACGATCGCCGTCCATTCCGCCCGTAATAGAGACACCGGATCCAGCCTTTCGGATGCATCCGGACGCCATGTCGCCAGCGCTTGCGTGAGCGTCTTCATCCGGCCGGCATGTCCGCGGACGGAAACGGCGTTACGCGCGCTTGTTCGATGCGGAAGAGCCGCGCGGGGGGAAGGCCCTCCGGCACGTGCGTCGCCGTAACAAACGACTGCTCGAAATCACCGACGCCCTCTAGAAACGAACGCGCCCGATCCGCGTCGAGTTCAGAGAGCACGTCGTCCAACAGCAGCAACGGTGCCTCACCAGAGTGATCGCGCATTACGGTGTATTCGGCGACTTTGAGCGCAAGTACCGCCGTCCTGTGTTGACCTTGCGATCCAAACGCGGCCAGCGCCAAGCCGTTAAGCCTTAACTCCAGATCGTCGCGATGCGGTCCGGCAAGGCAGGTGCGGCGAATGCGCTCCGCGCCTGCCACCTCTCGCAGACGCGCCGCGAAGGCGCCTGCGACCGCGTCGGCGGTCCCGGCCTCAAACGGTACATTGGGACGGTACGATACGCCGAGTTCCTCCGAGCCGCTCCAACGCCGGTGCGCCGATGCGGCCGCGCTGCCCAGGTGGCCCGCGAACGCGAGCCGCGCAAGCATCACTTGCGTTCCTGCCTCGATGAGCGTTTCGTTGTAGACCGTGAGCAACTCGGAGTCGGGGGAATCGTCCGCTTTGAGGACCGCGGATTTTTGAGCGAGTGCTTTTTGGTAACGCGCTAGTTCATGATAGTACCGGCGATCCTCCTGAGCTAGGGCGCTGTTCATAAACGCTCGCCGTCCCGCCGGCGGCCCCGCCACAAGCTGCAAATCAGATGGTACAAACGTGACGACTCGAACGCTCCCCAGATATGCGGCGTACCGCACCGCACGTCCGTTCACAGCGTACATTTTGCGCGTTCCTCGCGCACCGGCGCTCACCGTACACGCTAAGCGAATTAGTCCCGCGCGTACGCGGGCTTGTCCGGAAATCGTGGCCAGTTCAAAGCCTTCTCGAATGACGTCGCGCTCGATTGAGGTGCGAAACGACTTTCCCGTGCCCAGCAGCGATATCGCTTCGAGCAGATTACTCTTGCCCTGCGCGTTCCGGCCGACGAACACGTTCAAGCCATCGGCCGGCTCGAGCTCCAGATGCGCATAGTTACGCACGTTCGAAAGATGCAGCGAAAGCAATTTCATAGGCCGTCGCCGGCCGTTGAAGCAACTATTGCCGCAGCGGCATGAGGACGTACAGTTGCGCCGCGCCCTCGGGCGGTTCCACCGGGCGGATTGCCGCCGGTGAAAGGGGGCCCAGAAATTCCAGCACCGTTTGCGCACCATCGATGTGATTCAGGATTTCCACGAGGTAACGGGCGTTAAAAGCGATCGTCAAATCCTCGCCCTGTTGCTCGACCTCGAGTTCTTCGTAGGCATTCCCCGACACGTCGGAACTTGCAGTTACGATAAGGGTTTGATTCGAAACCGCCAACTTGACCATGCTGGCGCGATCGCCGGCAACCAATTCTGCCCGGCGCAAACTCCCGATCAGCGCCTGCGTATTCACCGTGATGGAACGGTCGAACTTTGCCGGAATGACTTGTCCGTAATTCGGATACTGGCCATCCACCAAACGCACCACGATCGACGTGTCCGCCGATGAAAACATCAACTGATTGCTCTGGGTGCCGAGCGCCGTGATCTCAACGGTGTCCGTGCTGCCCAAATTGCGGGCTGCCTCGGCCAGCGCTCGCGAGGGAACGATGTATTTTTCCGCGCCCGAAATGCCATTCTCCAGACGGGTCTGATATCGCGCCAGACGGTAGCCGTCGGTGGCGACCATCGTCAGCGCATCGCCTTCTATTTCCAGCAGCGTGCCCATCAGGACGGCGCCGCGGGCCTCTTCGCTCGAGGCCGCAAAGATCGTCGCATTCACGCCCTCACGAAAACGCTTGGCCGCAATGGAGAAGTTCTGACCGCGCTGTGCGCTGGGCAACGGAGGATACTCGTCGGCCGGCAGCGCGTGAAAATCGTAATTGCTGCGATCGCACTTGACGCTTGCCCGCGTCGGAGTCCCGACGAGTTCCAACGATCCCGGCTGCAAGTTGCCCAGATAACTGCTGAACAGTTTGGCGGGAACCGTTACGCTGCCGCCCTCGGAGACTTCGGCGGGAAAGGCGTGCTGCAGCGTAAGTTCCAGGTCGGTCGCCCGGACCGCGATCTTGCCCTCTTCCGCCGTCAGCAGAACATTTGAGAGAATCGGTACGGTCGTGTGCGCATTGACAACCTTGCTGGCGGCACCGACAGCACCGGAAATATCTTTCGTGTTACACGTAAACTTCACGGTCTATCCACTTCGTTGTTTTGACGAGGTTGCTCTTTAGTTATAAAAAGACTAACCGTATTAGTAGTAAGGCGGTGTATTCTGCGAACAACCGCCGATTCTCTCGTGGCTACGCGGTTTTTTCGCCCGGAATAAGCTGTGCACGAACCGGGGAGCGCGATACACATCTCCACGCCGCGGCGCCCCCAAGCAGTTATCCACGAGCGTGCGGGTGCCCTGTGCACCGATACGTGAGTAGTTCCAAGCCCGCGGGGGGCAGGAAATGCGAGCGGCCCGAGGATGCACCCCGGGCCGCTTGGCCGTTACTGCCGCGTGCGCTTTATTCCGTTTGGCAAAGCGCTACAAGCGAACGAATTTTATTGCGATACGCCTCGTCGCGCTGCATTTGCTCTTTAACTTTGTCGCGCGCGTACATGATGGTCGTATGGTCCTTTTTATTGAATTCGCGGGCGATGTGCGGCAGAGAGCAATCCGTCAATTCGGTGCACACGTACATCGCGATTTGGCGCGGGGCGGCCACTCGCTGGTCGCGCCGGTGATTATCGAGTTCTTTTACGGTTAATCCGTGGGCCTTGGCGATGCGCTCCTTGATGGAGGCGATAGTAACGCGCCGGAGCGGCGCTTGCGCCACCGCGTTCTTGAGAACTTCGGCGGCAAGGTCCACGGTTATCGGCGATTTCGTTAACGAGGAAAACGCAACGACGCGAATGAGCGCGCCTTCGAGTTCGCGGATGTTCGATGGAATGACTTTGGCAATGAAAGACGTGACTTCATCCGGGACGGGAATCTTTTCGGATTCGGCTTTTTTTCGAAGAATCGCTTCGCGAGTCTCCAGATCCGGCGGCTGAATATCAGTCAGCAGTCCCCACTCGAAACGGGAACGCAGGCGATTCTCCAGCGTTTGAATCTCTTTTGGCGGACGGTCGCTCGATATGACGAGTTGCCGTCCGGATTCGTGAAGCGCGTTGAAGGTGTGGAAAAACTCTTCTTGCGTGCCTTCCTTGCCTTCCAAGAATTGAATATCGTCGATCAGCAAGACGTCGACTTGCCGGTACTTGTTCCGGAATTCCAGCGTCTTGTTGTTTTGGACTGCGATAATGAACTCGTTGGTGAATTTTTCACTTGAAACGTAGACCACGTTGGCATCGGACTTGTCCTGCAGTACCCGGTGCCCGATGGCATGCATCAAGTGGGTTTTCCCCAGACCTACTCCGCCGTACAAAAACAGCGGATTGTATGCCCGCGCCGGTGCGGCGGCGACGGCCTGTGCGGCCGCGTGGGCAAACCGGTTGGAGTTGCCGATGACGAACTCCTCAAAGGTATATCGCGAGTTCAGGTTCCCTGGCCGGAAATCGCCGGGGCCGCGCGCGGGCGCTGCCGCCGGAGCATTCACATTTCCGGAGGTACCGATAGTCTCGCCGGCCTCCGGAACGATGGTGAACGTGAGTTCAACCTCGGTCCCGAAGATCTCGGCGAGGACTTCGACGATTTGGCCTTTGAGGCGGTTCTCAACCCAGTCGCGCGCAAAATTGTTCTGGACGGCCAAAACCAGCCGGTTTCCGCTGAGGGAAACCAGGCGGATCGGCTTGATCCACATCTCGTAAATCGGTTTCGAAAACTTGCGCTCGAGCGCCGTGAGTGCGGATTGCCACAGCTCATTGGATATGTCCGGGGTGCTAACCGCAAGCGCCATCCTTCGCCCTCTTTTTTGATAAAACTCCGGCCCCAAACCGCTACAAAAGTCGGCGGCCCAGGCCCGGTCGTGGAGGCTCGGTTATTGTCTTAATCGGGCGCCTATCCTGCGGAAAACCAGCACATTTTTATCCACTTATCCACAGGTGCAAAACCCTAGTATTTACGCGGGATTTCGCGCGATCGGACATCGTTTTCGCGAGCTCTTGACAACGACGAAAGAACCTGAAAAATGGGCCCATTTCGAGCAAGACAATCGTATGGTTGCGGACGCTTTTCCACAGCCTTGTCCACACGTGTGGAGAGGATTGAGCCCAGCTCAAACATTCTTGACTTTCCCTTAAGCGGGAAGGTAGGCCGGCAGCCCTCCCAGTGCTCGTTCCAAAGGCTTCGGCCTGCTGAATCCCCCTGCCGCGGCACCTGTCCCAAGCTTTCCGCTTCACGCGCTGGGCTACAAAAGGGTACGGTTGCTTGCATACTGAGTACACGCTGCTTTATCCACCTGCACGGCCCGTAGCCTTCGGCGCGTCTACCTGTAGCGCGTCGCGTCTGCCTGCGTCTACTTGCTCTACTCCCAGCGCATCTAACTACGTCTACCGCGTCTGCCTGCGTCTACTTTCCTCTACTAACTCTATTTGTAGCGCATCTAACTACGTCTACCGCGTCTGCCTGCGTCTACTTTCGTCTACTTGCTCTACTTGCAGCGCATCTAACTGCGTCTACCGCTTCCACTTGCGTCTACCGAGTCTACTTGCGTCTACCGCGTCTACTCGCGTCTACTGCGTGTCCACTATTCAAGCGCGCCCGATTGTCATGGTGAGCTTGTCGAACCACCGCCGAGCTTGGCGAGGCGTAACGGTGGCCTCGACGCGAAGGCACAAAGCTTCGAATGACGCGCGTCAACAAAAAAACGGAATGCGATAATGCCGCATTATCGCTGCAATTCTGGATAAAAAGCATTTATGATCCCGGCGATCCTAACGTGATTCGATATGTAGAAACTGACGGCGGTTATCGCCTCGACGTGCGTGGTGTATCCATCAATCAAAGCACCTTTCTTTTGCTTGCCGCGATCCTGGTCGGTATCGGCGGCGGCTACGGTGCCGTTGCCTTCCGCTACCTGATCAGCGGTGAACAAGCCCTGGCGTTCGACCATTTCGCGCCTTCACTCCACGCGCTGGGCCGAGCGCAGGTCGTGCCGGTGTTGATCATCGGCGGAATCATTACGACGCTGATCGTTCACCGCTTTGCGCATGAAGCAAGAGGTCATGGCGTACCGGAAGTGATGGCGTCCGTGGCGATTCAAGGCGGCATTATGCGCCCACGCATCATTGCGGTGAAAAGTTTGGCATCCGCGACATGCATCGGTTTCGGCGGAAGCTGCGG
>DASRSF010000104.1:0-15575 GCA_035656615.1 Vulcanimicrobiaceae bacterium
GCACCTTTTTCACCTCGATCGGTCCGATGCTCTTCATCTTTTTTCTGTATGCGACCGACCGGATCTCCGACCTTGATATGTCGGTGCGCGAGGAGCGGGAAAAGGTGTTCGGCGTCTTTGTCATTTTTTATCTTTTGGGCACGGTAACGCTATGGCTGCTGCACATGCCGGCGCTGCTCATCGCCACGATGGCGGGTTATACGCTCTCGACGATTGTCGTTCAATACATCACCCGTTACTGGAAAATAAGTACGCACGCACTCGGCATAACCGCCCCGCTCGTGGCGCTGTGCCTGCTTTACGGCGTACAGCCGCTGCCATTTCTGCCGATCATTCCCGCGGTCTGCTGGGCTCGCGTCTATCTGAAAGCCCACACCGTTGCGCAAGTTATAGCCGGCGCCGCCCTGGCGGCGTGCAACGTCACTCTGTTTTTTTGGGTGTTTCACGTGCGGGCGTTTTCACCCTAACTAAGGGCCCGCGGCCTTGCGCTCCTAAGGCAAAGGGCCGTATCGTTAGGCTGGAGGAAGAAAGACCGCGCTTTGAGCAGCCAGGTTATCTCCTTGTCCGGCGGCGGGTACGACATCTGGCGCCGGGAGGAGCTTCGCAGCGAGCTGGACGCGATTATAGCGTCCGAGCACATTACTATTGACTTGAGGACCACGACGTTTATGGACGCGGGCGCCGTGGGTTTGCTCATCGGCTTTGCCAAACGCGTGCGCAGGCAGTCCCCCGGCGCCCGCATTACCTTGCGTAACGCGCCTTCCATCGTCCGGCGCGTCCTGCGTATCACCGCCGCAGATAAACTATTTGACTTTACGGCGTAGCGGAAGCTCCACGACGACGTGATTTCCGTAACCCGAGATGTGCTCGACCCGAATATCGCCGCTTAACGCTTTCACGATAAAGAGCCCCCGGCCGGACTCACTGAGCACGTCTTCCGGAAGCGCCCGCGTGAGTACGAATTCTGGTCCACGATCGAGCACGTGCAACACCGGACGGTCGTTCGACCAATCCAAATTGATGTCGATTGGTCCGGGCGAGTGACGCACGACGTTCCCTACCAATTCGCCGAAGATCAGTTCCGCCATACCGATGTCTTCCGGATCCGTGCCGTTCGCGCGTAGATACCGGACGAACTGCGTGCGTGCGTCTTGCGCGGCTCGTGCATTTTCCGCATCGAATGCCCACCGCACGGTCGGCTCGAAGGAAACGGTTAACACCGCAACGTCGTCGTCGGCACGCCCTTTTAGGCAAGACTCTTCGATGAATCCGGCGGGATTGTGCGTGTGCAGCACTGCATCGCTTTCAACGACCGAATGCAAGCGCGCGTACCCTTCAAGCACGTCATGGGTGGACTCTACCAACCCGTCGGTGTACATCACCAGCATCAACGCATCGGCTAGTTCGACCGTGCGGCTTTGTGCCGGAGCGCACGTGCGGCGCAGTCCTATCGGCAAGCCGTCCGCGGTCAGTTCGATCGTGCCCGATTTGGTTCGCAGCAACGGATACGGATGACCGGCGTTGGCAAACTGGATCGCCCGGCGATCCGGATCAATCATTCCAAGGAATGCCGTGACGATTGCGTCCGGATACCGGCGGGCCAACACCTGTTCGACCGTATCCAGAATGCGCGAGGGATCGCGCTCATAGGAGGGCGCGATCGCAATGAGATGACGAACTTTACCCATGATGACCGCGGCCTTGGGGCCGCGGCCGGTCACGTCTCCCGTGCTCACGACCAGCGTACCGTCCTCAAGCGTAAAGGCATCGTACCAATCGCCGCCGACCTGCGCGTCCGTCTCGCTCGGCAGATACACTGAGTCCAAACGTAAGCCTTTGATCTTCGGAAGCGAGGGCGGCAGCAGTGAATCTTGCAGCGTCTGCGCCATGCGCCGTTCCCGCTCGAACACTTCGACGTTTTCCATGGCAACCGAAGCATGCCGGCCGATCTCAACGAGCACCTCTACCTCGTCGGCGCTAAAACCACGTCCGCCATCGGACGAATAGGCGACGATCGCGCCATACGTGGTGCCGCGAGAATACAACGGAATGGCGACGGCGTATTGCGGCGCGAGCGTACCGACCTCGCTCGCCAGATACGGCCACGTCGAGCGCGAAACCAGGTCGGCGTCAAGCGGGCCCGCGACCGCTTTGTGCGACTTGAGCCCTTCGATGAACTTCTTCTCCGCCTCGGGATGAAATGGGCGCACACCCACAAGCGCTCGCGCGGCATCGTCCCTTTGGGGATCCCGGTGGGACGCGGCGATAACGCGCAGCATCGTTTCGCGTTCGATTCGCGCGGCGACAGCGAAGTCTCCGAAGGTTTGGGCGATGAGCCGTACGAGTTCGCCAAAACTGGCGGCTAAATCGAGCGACTCGTATATCGTTTCGGCTGCCCGGCTGATGAACTGCAGGCGCGCACGCGCCCGTCGCTCGACGCCGATCTTCTGCAATCGCGCAATCGACGAGGCGGCGCGCTGCGTGAGCATTTTTACGACCTCGACGTCCGATTCGTCAAACGCTCTTCCCGACTCTGCGGTGTACATGAGAATCGCGCCCAAAAGTTCGTCTTGGTCAAAAAGCGGCGCGAGCAGCCCTGAGTGCATTTCCAATTTGCGAAGAAGCTCCAGATGTTCCTCATCGCGAGCGGCGGTAGCGAGCATCTCCGGCGTAATGACCGGCAACAGCAAGGGCGCGCGCTGCTCCACAAACGCGGTAAACCGGGGATCATCGCCGATCGGAAACCGGCTGGCGTACTCCCAGACCAATCGGATCTTCTCGCGGTCACGATGCTGCACCGAACTGACCGCGTACCGGCCGCCGGAGTCCGCCAAGACGATGAAACACCAATCGGCGAACTGCTCGATGGCCAAGCGCGCGAATTGATCGGCGATCGCGTCCGTCGTTTTTGACGAGCTAAAGATATTCTGCGCTTCCAGAACGAAACGCAGCTTTTCATTCGCGCGCTTTTGCTCGTCGATGTCGGCCGCCAGACCAAGCCACATGCAGACGTTCCCGGTGGAATCGTGCAACGGAACCGCCTGCGCCTTGAACCACCGGTACGATCCGTCTTGCGCGTGCAAAAGGCGGTATTCGACGTCAAACGGTTCTCCGGTTTTTACGGCGTTACGCCATCGTTCCCACATTTGTTCGCGGTCGTCCGCATGGATGACGTTTTCGCCCTGGCCCTTTTCATCGACGCGCACCCCGGTGTATTCGATCCAGCGGCGGTTATAAAACTGAACGGTGCCGTCCGCGCCGCTAATCCACGCGATCTGCGGAATGGCGTCAAGGACGGCGTGAAACGTCGTGCCGGCGTCCTTGATGGTAAGATCAGCGACACCAACTTCAAGCGGCGGCGACGGTATGCGTGGCGCACCTTTCACGTGCCGCATTGTTACCCGCTTACGGGCTCCAGATACCGAACGGCGGCTGTTAAATCTGCGGCAAGGGCCTCGATGTTAGACGCAAACCGTTCGAGATCACCGTTTGTAACGCACTGCACCCGTCCCTCACCGGCCGAAATCCCAAGTGACGCGACGAGCTCGGCTGTGCGCGAGGCTTGTACGGCGGCAGGATCGATCAGATGAACGTAGGGGCCGAAATACGCCTCGAAGTGCGCGGAGAGCAGCGGATAGTGCGTGCACCCGAGCACCACTGCGTCTACGTCGCGTAACCCTGCGCACGCCTGGGCCACGGCCTGTGCCGGCTCGGCGCCATGTAATTTGCCGGCTTCGACCAGCGGAGCCAATGCCGGAGCGCCCACTTCAACGACTTGCGCGAACGGAACGCGCTCCAGGATGCGACGCCGGTACGCACCGCTGCGCGCGGTTGCGGTGGTGGCCAGGACACCGATCCGCAGTAGGCCGGAGCGCTCAACGGCAATTGCTGCCGATTCGATCAGATCAACTACCGGCGCGCGTGTGGCGGGCCAACCGAACTCCAAGGCCATTGCGCACGACGTGTTGCAAGCGGGGACGATTGCATCCACGCCCGCCTGGTCCAACCACGCCACGTTATGGCGCATCAGTGCAAGCAGCTGCGCAGGCGTACGTTCCCCGTACGGAACGTGGGCTTGATCGGCGAAATATAACAGGTCGTGCTTGGGCAGCAGCTCGCGCACGCGGCGCAAGACCGTCAATCCGCCAAGGCCCGAGTCGAAAAGTCCCAGCATTACCGCCCGCCGCCGCTGCTGTTCGCGGGCGGCGGGCCGGCGTAGTCGCCGATGCCGTCGGCAATGGCACGCGCCATACGCTGACGCCATTGCGGGTCCTGCAACAGCTGACGATCGTCGGGATTGGAAATGAAGGCCGTCTCCACCAGCGTCGCCGGCATGGTTGCGTGGTGCACGACGTACAACTTGTCTTTCACCGTGCCGTCGTCTTTGATGCCGCCTTCTTCCGCGATGCGCCGCTCAACCGCCTGCGCCAGCGAGAGATCCACGGGCTTATAGTAATACACCGTTGCACCGTGCGGTCCCGAGTTGATGTACGCGTTAACGTGAATGCTCACAAACAAACGCGCGCCGTTATTGTTGGCGATGTCATCACGAGCCTGAAGTTCATCGTGGTCGGAATCATTTGGTCCGTACACGTCTCTGTCGCTATCCCGCGTCATAACCACTTGCCACCCGCGCGCGACCAAAATGTCCCGCAAACGTTTTGACATGTCCAGGGTAAGCGTCTTTTCGACGAAATCGCCGCGAATCGAACCCCAGTCGCTCCCGCCATGTCCCGGATCGATCACGATGAGCCGCCCATTGCCGGAAACGATCGGCGCAGGCGCGGTACGCTGGCCGAACTTCCACGGTGCGTTTGCCGCAACGCCCGCGTTCGCGGCCGCCGCGGAACCGATGGTGCCCGAGCCCGCGCGCATAGCGGACGCGACGTCGGCCTGCGCATCGGTGGCAACGATGGAGATGCCGCTCTGATCCGGCGTCACCGTCAGGCTTTGAAATCCACTGAGCGATAAGGCGACGCGTACCGTATCCGGGCTTTGCTGCCGAACCCGAACCGCAGTGATTACGCCCGCACCAGGCATGTCGGAAGGCCCGCCGGACAATTTGGCGCCGTGCACGTCGATCCAAAAGCGATTATCCGGCGGCCGCAATCGATGCCACTCATAGTCCGCGTTTCCCGAAACTGCGATCCGCACGTTTGCGGTATGATCGTCGCCTTGTGCCTGAACAATCCCGACGGTAGCTGCGCCACCCGAACTTTGCTGCGGCAGCTGAGCAGGCGCGGATGCCGGTTCACTCGGCTCCGCGGCCGGCTGCGCTGCCGGCGGTGCGGCAGCCTGCGCCACGGCGGCACCATCGAAGCCTATCGTGAAGTCACGTTGATCGTCGGTTCCCGCGCCGGTATGTCTGGTTCCGGCCGCGAGAAGCAGCGTGACGAGCGTTCGCGGGTGCGCCGGTGGGCCGTCGGTTCGAACGTCGATGCGCTGCACGGGGCCGCCCGCCAGCGTGCGCGACGGCGGCAGTGCGGTACCAACGCCGTCGAATGTAATTGTCAACTTCTGACCGCCCTCGGAAGTAATACTCCCGTCCAGCGGCATGCCGCCGCGCGCAATGAGTTTGGTGCCGTTTACGGCCGACTGAATTGCGATGGTGGTGAGCTGCGGCTGCAAGATATCGTTCTTCTGCGCGAGTCCCAGCGCTCGCACCAATTCGTCGAACGGCACGTACGCGTGCCCTTCTAAAAGGAACGGCGCGAACGAAGCATTTTCGCTCACCGGGCCGACGTCGTACCGCGTATCGCCGAGTGCGAAACTGATGACGAGCGGTTCTCCCGTGGTCACCAGGATGTACCGCTGGCCTTTTTGCCAGGTCACCGTCGCGCCGATGGCCGCAAAAAGCGCGTGAAGGCCGGGATCGTCGATTGCAATGGCGCGGCCGGCCCCTTGATTCTCGAAGCTCAAGGTGATGCGCTGGCCCTGGAAGACGTACGAAGTGCTATCGGCGGCTGCAGCGCGTTCCGGCGATACCGAAAGCGCGATCACGGCCAGCGCTAGCGCGCTACCAATCCGAACGGCGTAGCGGTTCAGCCAATTCAAGATGCCCCCCCGGCAGCGTGCTCAGCTGTTGGCCCTGCACGCGAATTGCAACCTGGTTGATCCCCGGAAGTGCGGTCAGCGTCCAAACAAGTGCTTTAAACTCTCCGGATTCGCCGAGCACCCCGGAACTCTGATTCCGCACTTCTCCTGAAAGATCGACCGTTGCCGTTGAATTATTAACGTCGGCAGCCAACACATGCGTTCCCGCGGGAAACCGGATTGCCGAAATCGAGCTTTCGGGACCGGTTACGGCTTGGACCGCTGCATACAGGACGGCATCGTGCAAATGTGCCTGCGGCGATTCCCCAGGCTGCTGCGGCCGCATGGAGACGCTCCAAGGCACCTCCGTGGTGCCGTCGGGCTTGGTGTAGTAAACGGTGATATGATCGGCGAGCGCGCTACGGCGTCCGGAATTCCAGTACCACAGACCGATCGCCACGATCGCCAGGATTACGATCCACAAAACAGCCCGCGACGTTCTCACGGACAACGGTCTTCGTCGAACGCGCTTATGCAGCCTCTAGCGCTGCTCTTGCGCCAATGCGGGCAGCGTTATAAAAAACGAAGAACGGCCGTCGTAATCGACTGCGCGCGTTTGGCCTCCCAACGTGCCGAGCAAATGAACGAACGTAGCTGCAACGGGCAGGGCAGCCTCGCCGTCCGGGGGCTCGGAGATTGAAAGCAGCAACTCACCGCGCGGATGCGCAAAACCGGCGCGAATCTCACCGCCCGGCGGCGTGAGCCGAACCGCGGTCAATAACACGTCGCGTACGGTTTGCGCCACGGCCGCGCGATCTCCCACGTATATGCACGCCGGACCGCTGACCTCGCAAACGGAGCTCACGACCAACACACGTTTGGCTTGAGCAACGGTCGAGACCAGCTGCGCTTGATGCGAGAGCAGCTCGCAGATATTGAACGGCGCGGGTAGTTCGTCGCGCTCATTGCCGCGCGGAACTTCTTTTCGCAGATCCATCAAGAACGCTCCACAGCTCTGCAAAGCATCGCGAATACTCGCTAAGCGCTCCGGCGTTGGCTCGAGCACGCCGTCCACCATACCCTCGACGTTGGCCTGCGCCACCGACAGCGCGTTTCCCAACTCATGGCGCGCCAGGACAATCCTATCCGCGCGTTCCTTTTCGCGGCGTTGTTCTTCGGTCATGAGCGCAACAAGACGCGCAACCACCGGGTCGTCCGCGTCCTCCAAGACGCGTTTACCGCTGTCCCAGTCGCCCAGGATTGCCAGATCCAATGCGTGCAGCAAGCGTTCCATGCTAATCTTTCCGCAGTTTGTATCCCACGCCGTACACGGTAACGATGTACGAGGGATCGTCCGGCCGCGGTTCAATCTTGCGGCGCAGGTTGTTGATATGCCGGTCCAACGTTCGCTCGAAGATGCTTCCGTCGTCGTGCACCAGATCGAGAAGCTGCGAACGGGTGAGCACCTGACCCGCGTTTTGCACCAGCACGCTTAAAATGCGGAATTCCGCAGGCGTAACGGCAACCGGTAAACCTCCGACTCGTACCTCGTGCGCGGCTTCATCGATTTCGAGGTCGCGAATCCGCACGACGCTCTGTTCTTGTTCGCCCTCGCCCAAGGCGGCGTCGGCGCGCCGAAGTACGGCTCGTACCCGCGCTACGACTTCACGCGGCGAAAACGGCTTGACGATGTAATCGTCCGCTCCCAGTTCCAAACCCACGATCCTGTCGACTTCTTCGCTGCGAGCGGTCAGCATAATGGTCGGAATGCGGCGGCGCTCGACACCGCGGCGCAAGATATCCAGGCCGCTTCCATCCGGAAGCGTGATGTCGAGCAGCATTAAATCGGGCCGCTGCTGTTCGATTTCCGCCAGTGCCGAGGCAACGGTACCTTTGACCACCGTATCAAACGATTCTTGGCGCAGGTATGCACTTACGACTTCGCCGATTTGCGGCTCGTCGTCGACGATGAGGATGCGTTTGGTCATCGGTGCCGCATTTTGATTCGAAGCGCTCGCTTCATCTTTTTCCCCCTTCCCGACTTCTTCCCAGGTCGCGAGCAACCGTTCATGGCCGCTTCACCCCGGCGGGGAAAGATTGGGGGGATGACTCACGTGTACGAGCGTGTACCGCTACATTGCCCGTATGTGCAAGCACGCGAGTATATACGCGAGATTCTGGAACAAGCGGTCCGGGAAGGTACACTGCAACCGCTCGCGCTCGCAGCGCCGATTGGGCGCCTGGATCTTCCCAAGCGCGTACTCGTACGATACGCGCGCGCTGAGGATCCAATACATTTTGACGAACGCTGGCGCGTCGAATGGGTTCCGGAATCGGGCGGCCCGTACCCTGATTTCCGCGGTGAGCTTCGCCTGAATGCCGATTCAACCCGAGCAGGCGCGGTGCTGGAGCTCCAAGGCGACTTCATTCCGCCTTCGGGCGCAATAAGCCGCGTATTTGACATGACGATCGGCGCGCGGATCGCCGTGGCCACCGCGCGTTCACTCCTGCGCCATATCGGCGCGCAGGTACGGATGCGCGCAGATCGCGATCGCGCAGCGGCAGAGCATCGCTAATTTTTGCTGCGCGTCATGTAGACGGCGTGCATGCGGTATCCTTGCGGCGTAAGGTACAGAATCAAGTGAACTGCGCCCATGCCGGTTTCCACGTACATTCGCGAAGCCTTGACCAGCAGTGAATGAAGCGCCGCGTCACTGGCCGTCGTCTGCGGAAGAACGTGCTCCTCGTGAAGGTGCTGGACGGCGTGGGAGGCCGCTGATGCATCGAGCGGGCATGGGTAGCTGAATCGCTGGCCGTCAATCTTCAGGCGAACGGCGGGCCCGTCGGAGCCGCCCACAGCTTCGATCGTGACCGGAATGCCGGCGTCGAACCGCGCCGGCTTCTCAAAGCGATCGTCCTGCATGGGCGGGTTGATGCCGTAAATACGCAGTAAACGTAAGGCCGTTGGCCTATCAACCGCCACAAGCATGAGCCGAGCATAAGCGCAGGCGGGGAAAGCCCCATGAAGATTCTGAGCGGGTTATTGCTTATTGGCGGTACGCCGGCGTACCGGCAAGACGGCGCGCACGAGGAAGCCCTGACCGCACTGTCCGAACTGAAAGTCTTCGCTGACCGACTGCACGATGAGCAAGCCCCTGCCCGATTCCTCTGTGTACTCCGGCTCCTTGTGCAAGTCGCTCTCACTGAATCCGCTTCCGGCATCGATGATGCACAAGGCGAACCGCTCACCCTCGGGTTCAAGCCAGACGCGCACTCCCCCGGGCGGCGCGTGTTTGATGACGTTCGCAACCAGTTCGCCGAAGATGAGGGACGCCGGAAAAAGATCCGGTTCCTCGCAATGATCCGCCAAATACCGTTCCAGAAGACGGCGGCCTTCGAGGGCATCCCGCGGGCTGTCCGTTTCAAAGTACCAGGGATACCGCGCAACCGTCATGACGGCCAGTTCTTTCCCCAGCGCCGTAGGAATAACCGCAGTCGTCATTATCGCTACACATCACCGAGCAATCGCCGCAGCACCATTGCATCATGCGGCGCCGCGGCCGCCGTGTCGTTGTTGAAATAGACAAAGACTTCGCGCGCACGCTCGTTTAACGAGCGGATGCGGCGCGCCCAGTACTGCAGCGAACGCCTGGGATAGGAGCCCACGTAGAGTCCTTCGTAACCGTGTAAGCGCACGTACGCGAGATCCTTGCTTGTGACCACGTCCGGTACGCGCATTCCGGGATAGTCGTGAATGCACAGTGCGATGCCCCGCCGGCGTAAGATATCTTCCACCTGCGCCGTATGCCAGGATGCGTTGCGAAACTCTACCACGTAGCGGTGGTGCGCCGGCAATTTATCCAAAAACGCCCGAAGATGCGCATCGTCGCGCTGCAAGTACGGCGGAAACTGCACGAGGATCTGCGCAACTTTGCCGCGTTCAAAGCAGGCAGCGCGATGCATGTAGTTTTCGATGAACTCATCCACGCGCGGCGGAAGCGTTTTGCGATGGGTGATCAGCCGGCTGAGCTTAATCGTATAGACGAAACGCTCGGGCACCGCCGAGCACCAAATGCGTACCTGGTGCTCTTTCGGAAGGCGGTATGTCGTCGCGTTCAGTTCAACGGTTGTAAAATGCGAGGCATAGTACTCCAGCCATCGCCGCTGGGGTAACCCTTTTGGATAAAATCTGCCTGCCCAATCCCGGTACACCCATCCGCTGGTTCCTACACGAATGGATAGCGCGTTTGTTACTATGCGGAGGCTCCGAACGACCGCGCCGGTGTCATTGTCAACACCGCGCACACCGTCTTCACGCCTGCCCCGCGCCGCACCCAGACGTCGTCGGTAAGCTGTTTGACGATGCGAAGACCGCGACCGTGTTCGTTATCCGCATTAAGCGGAGGAATCGGTAATCGGGCGTTGGGCGTCTCATCCGTCACGCAAATAATGAGCCGCAGACCGTCGCGGCAGACGTCAATAACCGCCTTACCGCCGCCGTGCCGGATGGCGTTGCCCGCCAGTTCACCGAACACCAAGGTGGCGTCGTGGGCCGCCTCTTGCGAGGTTCGATCCTGCTGCAAATAATCGGCGAATTCGCCGCGCGCACGGCGAACCGTCTCCGCGTCGCTGACGTTTCGGGTCCACCGCCGCGGACGTGCTCGCCGGAAAAAGTTGAGAAGCATGCATTCCCATGATACCGTGCGCACCAGGCGCGCAAACGCTTGGACTCGCCTACCCCCCGAGCAAGCAATCGCGAAAATTCGACCCGGAATCGCGCCACTAAGCGGGACACGCGTTCACCATCCATTGTCATCCTGAGCCTGTCGAAGGACGACCGAGCGAAGTCGAGGTCCGCGCGGGGGCGTGCATCGTCAAGCTCGGCTGTCCTTCGATAGGCTCAGGATGACAAATGGAGGTGCCGCGACTTGGGCGTTAGACGTGGATCTTGCCTAGACGGCTCATCTCGTTTTGAAGTGCGAGGTTGCGTTTCTTTGCGAACGACCGCAGGGCGGGATCTTGCCCGGATTGCGCCTCGGACTGGTCGTTGTTTTGAATCATCGCGTCATCGATCTGCAGTTCTTGCACGAAGCGTTGGTCCAACGCACCGCCGCGCAAACCCATCAGCTGCGAATAGTGATACGAATCGCGGACGTTCGGGTGGGTGGGAATGGGAACGCCGTTTTTCTTGGCGATCGCATCTAAAGCCCGAGTCTGGGCGGTAGACGTTGCAACGATGTCTTGTGCGAGTTGCTTGAGCGAGGCATTTGAACCGCTCTTGACTTCGAGCTCTGCCATTGCGTAGCGCCCGAGCTGGGCCTGCATTGCGCTCGTGAGGTACGCGCTGTCATTCGGTGAAAGAGCCGCAAGCGCAGGGGCTGCTAAGCAAGTCGCGAGTAGAACCGTCGTTATAAGCGATTTCATGCCGCTCTTTTACCCGCCGGCACAACATCAATCCGCTAGCGTCTTCATCCGAACGGATTATCCGTTCGGCGGCTTACTTGGCAGAGAAGGTGAAGAACATCAATGCATCATTCCAAATTCCAAGCCGTAGCGGTTTTGATTTGCTAATCCGCTCGCCCGCACGTGCGAATACTCGAACCGCAGCACCCCCGCGTCACCGAAGTGGAACGTCGGCGTAAGCGTCTGCGAGATGGCGCTGCTGCCGGGGCCGAAACCCAGGAGATCGGCGTTCGGGCTGGTGTCCGAGGTTGAACTGGTATTCCGCGCGCTCTCGTACCGGACCGCAAGGCTCATTTGGGACGAGAACTTCCACGTGCCCAAGACTACGCCGGCCCAGGCGTTTTCCGCGCTTGTATAGCCGAGTACTGATGATGCAGGCGAATGAACCAAGAGAACATAGGGCAGAACCTGCAGTTTTCCGATGCTGCGCGTGAACATCAAATCGTACTCCGCTTTGTTGCCGACCGTCGTCGTCACATTCCCCGGCACGTTCGAACCCGGAACAATTGCTGCAAATTGCAGGCTCGTGTTTGTCGATGGTGTCCAGCCGATCAACCCTTCGACCGCGCGAAAGCTGCCGGAATAGTAGGCGTCATTCTCCTGCAGCGTAGCGCTCCACGGTCCATTGGAATACGCAAATTGAATGCCGCGGCTAATTACCGGCTCCATAGCCCAGCCGATGCCGCGCTGGATATTCACGTTTTGATACGTAAAAGGCGACTCTTGGCCTAGCAGGGCTGCGAACTTGCCTGCCGCCACGCTCAAGTGCGGATCGAAGTTGTAGGAAATCGCAGCAACCGGCAACGCACTATACAATTCTAAGTTCGCGCCGTCGGCAGTGTCCGGAATAAGCGGGAAGCCGACCGTGGGAAAGCCATAATCCCCGACGGTGGCATTCGCATGCAGATTTCCGGAGTTTACGCTGAAATTAAGCAGGCCGCTGGCCACATCAGTGTTCGGTCGCGCCGCGCCGCTGGTCCAAAAATGATACAGCGTGATTTCGGGCGCCACGGTAATTACCGGCGCCGGCGTAGCGGTCGGCGTGGGTGCGGGTGATGGTGTCGACTGCGCCACTAACACGAGCGCGAGCGAAGCAAGCATCGGTGTTCCTATAGACGGAGGACATGAATGTTGTAGCAGGAGCGGCAGTGCGCTTTACAGTGAAGTTTTTTGTAAATCTAAGTAGTCGATGCCCGCTTTTTGCAGAATGCGTTTTCCTTCCCCCCTCAACATGAAGTCGGCAAAGCGCTCGGCTTGCGCCGGATGCGGGGCATCCGCCATAACTGCCAGCGTATAGGTGATCTTGTCACTCAGCGCAGCTTTACCAGGCAGTGGTATGAATCGCAATCCGCGTGCGACGGCTTCCGTGCGGTAAAAAAATCCGACGTCGACCTCGCCCGCGTCAACACGCGCGAGCAGGTCTTCTTCAGGAAATACTTGCGCGTTGTTTTCATCGCTGCCTAAAATGCGCTGCTCGCTTTGAGGTCCGGCAAAAAGCTGCATCGCCTCGATCGTATACTGGCCTTTCGGATCGATTTGCGGATCGGTTCGACCTATTTTCAGTCCCGGCGTCTCCAACGCTTCAAGCAACGGCATCGAGCCGTTCGCTACGCGCGCGAACATCTGGGCGGAGGGCGACATGCGCGACCATCCGATTCCCAGACTTGTCGATCCGAACGTCACGGCATGGGCTACGCGTTTGCCCAGGCCCTTGACCAAAGCAGGGTTAACGCTGATAAAAACATCGGGCGTTTTAACGCCCGCGGCGATCAGGTTCGCCAAAGCTTTGCTGCCGCCGGGCTGTCCTTGGAAATCGATTCCTTGCGCGCGCAGCGCCGATTTCACCGGGCCCTCCATCGGCGTTACGAGCGATCCCGCGTATAGCACGTCGACGATGCCGGGCGCCTGCGCGGCAACAGGAATCGAAGCTGCAAGAAACATCGCGGCGCAAATGATCGTTTCACCATTCATGAGCGTTATGTGCGAGCGCCCAGGGACCGGCGCCTCTTCCAACCGACATGGCGCTAGCCTGCATGCACGATGGGGAGTGGGTAAGAGTAGGCGAGGAGCCGCGCAGTTCCCCTCACACCGGGAGAGCAACACAACCATGCAATTTTTCACCAAAATCATCAGTGCAGCGGTGGCCGTGACGCTTGTTTCGCTTGGGTCGCCGCACACGGCGGACGCGCAAACCTATGGGTATGCCGGCTACGGCGCCGCCAATGTCAGCCTCGCGAACGGCAGTGTCGCGATCATACGGGGAGACAGCGGGGCGCAAGTAGCGGCTACGCAAAACGCACCTCTAGTCGCCGGTGATTACATCGCCACGGGAAACGGTTCGAACGCCGAAGTTCAATTCGACGGCGTCTCGATGTTGCGGCTTGCGCCCAATACGCAAGTCCGCATGGTTAACCTAAGCCCCGGTTCACGCGAATTGCAACTCGCCGCAGGGACCGTCGATCTCGCGCAGTTACATGGAACCGACGGCGGCGAGCAACTGGATACGCCGCAGCTTTCGCTGCGCCCGAACCAGTCGGGTGACTACCGCGTAAGCGTCCTGGGAAACGGAGAAACACTCGTAACCGTCCGAAGCGGTGCTGCGTCCGTGTCAAGCGCGAACGGAACCCAGACGCTTACTCCCGGCGGAACGCTCGTCGCCTACGGCAACTCGGCCTCCATGCAGAACCCCATCGGATTTGACTCGTTCGATCAATTCAATATCTCGCGCGATCAGTACGCGCAGTCCGCCTACAATTCCAACCCGTACATTTCACCCGGACTAGCGGGCTATTCAAACTTGGCCAACTATGGACAGTGGCAAAACGTTCCGGGCTATGGGTATGCGTGGGCGCCGAACAATCAAAGCCAAACCGGCTTTGCGCCCTATCAAAACGGCCAGTGGGTTTGGGAACCCGGATACGGTTATACGTGGGTCGACAACTCGCCGTACGGATATACGACCTCGCATTACGGCACGTGGTTCAACAATTCAAACTATGGCGGCTGGCTTTGGCAGCCTCCCGCATACGGGTACCAAAACTCGCCCACGAGCCTTGCTTCGTCATGGCTTCCTGCGGTCGTTTCGTTCTTTTTGAGTGGAAGCAACGGCAGCTCGTTAGGAAGCTTAGGGAGCTTGCTTGGCAACTTCGGCGGTGTGCTTGGATCGAGCAACGCAAACCTTGGTTGGATTCCGCTTGCGCCGGGCGAGCAATACCAGCCGTGGTATGGTCAAAACTATTCGTATCCCACAACCGAACTTACCAACGTACCGAACGTTACGAACGTCTACACGACGTACAGTAACGCGCGTTACTACCGCGGCATCACGATGATTCCGGTTAGCTCGTGGCGCAGCGGAAACTTCCGGCATTACGTTGTTCCCCGGCCGCAGCAGATCCATCAGATCGTCGTAATCCGCGGAGCGGTGCCGGTTGTTCCGACCACGCAAAACCTGCACTATTCCACGGCCCGCACGCTCACGCACCGCGTTACGCTTGCGCGCACCTTTTCCGCACCGCGGTTAGCGGCGAAAGCACCACCGGTCTCGCGCATATCGTTTGCTGCCCAGCAGTCTCGCATTCGAACGATTACGGCGCAGCGCCCCAAGGTGGCCGCTCTACCCGTTCGTCACACGGCATCGCACCCGGTCTATCACGCGCCGGCCAGAACTCCCGTTCACGTCATCGCCATAAAGCCGGTGCCTGCGCACGCAACCACCACTGCTCATCACACCGCAGCCCGCAAACCGGCCGAGCAAACCAAACCGGCCGCGCAAACAAAATCGACGACGCAGACAAAACCGGCGACGCAAACAAAGCCGGCGACACACGTCAGATCAGAGCAACCGCCAAAGCGGGCGGAAGAGGTAAAGCCACCGTCACACGCATCGACGACGCAGGTCAAATCAACGAAGCAAGAGCAACCGGCGCGGCACGCAAAGCCGCCGGTGCAATCGGCGACGCATGTCAAATCAGCGCCGCCTGCGAAACCGGCGGAGCGCACGCCCGTCCCCGTTCGTGCTGCGCCGCCTCCTATCGCGCCGGAGCAAAAGCCCGTGCAACGCGCACCCGTACCGCAAT
>DASRSF010000105.1:0-7026 GCA_035656615.1 Vulcanimicrobiaceae bacterium
GGCACGGTCGCGAAAAATCGCACCTCCCCGGCGCGTAACTCCTGCTCGTACGCCAGGAGCGCCGCGGAGCCCAGGACTCTGGGCCGGTATCCCGAACCCGGCACGGTTCAATAAAAGAGCAATAATACTAAGAAGAATTTAGGAGATACCGTGCCCGAGTCCGTAT
Source organism: Vulcanimicrobiaceae bacterium (assembly GCA_035656615.1). Taxonomy (GTDB): domain Bacteria; phylum Vulcanimicrobiota; class Vulcanimicrobiia; order Vulcanimicrobiales; family Vulcanimicrobiaceae; genus DASRSF01. The sequence goes on from DASRSF010000105.1 coordinate 167, forward strand.
CCATAGAGATCGGCGGGCGCACGATGATCATCGAAACCGGTGAACTCGCGAAGCAAGCAAACGGCTCCGCGCTCATCCGCTATGGCGATCAAAATGTCGTGCTCTGCGCCGTCACTGCCTCCGAGAAACCTCGTGAAGGCATCGACTTTTTCCCACTAACATGCGACTTTGAAGAAAAAATGTACGCCGCCGGAAAGATTCCCGGAGGCTACATTAAGCGCGAAGGCCGCCCGCCCGAACACGGCGTGATCAGCTCGCGACAAATGGACCGGCCGATCCGGCCTCTTTTCCCGGATGGATTCCGCAACGACGTGCAAGTCGTCGGGACCGTCTTGTCCGTCGATCCCGAACTGGATCCCGACGTTCTGGGCGTTTGCGCCGCCGGCGCTGCGCTTGCGCTTTCCGATATTCCGTTTGAGAAAACGGTTGCCGCGGTTCGCGTCGGCCGTGACGAAAACGGTGCGTACATCTGCAATCCGACGTTGCCGCAATATCAACCGGGCGCCATGGACATCGTCATCGCGGGAACGCAAGACGGCGTCATGATGGTCGAGGGCGGCGGAAACGAAATCAGCGAAGAGGACTTCTTAGGCGCGGTTGAGTTCGCGCACGAGAACATCAAGCGCATCGTGGCAGCGATCGACGAGCTCGCGAAAAAGGCCGGAAAAGCCAAGCGCGAATTTCCGCTGTTACGCGTCGATCAAGAACTCGAAGCGTTCGTGCGTAAGACGTTCAAAAACGACGTCGCCAAAGGCATGCGCGTCACGGAAAAACTCGAACGTGAAGCCACGCTCAACAAGATCACCGTCGAAGAAGCAGTCGCGCGTGCCGGAGCAGACACGCACATCAAGGCGATGCTCGAAGATCCTCTGCTCGCCAAGGATTTTAAGAAAATCATCAAGGCGATGGAAGAGGAAGAACTTCGCGTGATGGTCGTTGACGAAAAGATCCGTCCCGACGGCCGTAAACCCGACGAAATCCGCCCGATATGGTGCAAAGTGCACTACGTACCTCGCGTGCACGGTTCGGGGCTCTTCACGCGCGGGCAGACGCAAGTCTTAACCGCCGCGACGCTTGGTTCAATCAGCGACGCACAGCGCCTGGACGGCATCGTCGCGCTTGAAGATAAGCGCTATATGCACTTTTACAACTTCCCGCCGTACTCCACCGGCGAAACGCGTCCGATGCGCGGCCCGGGCCGCCGGGAAATCGGGCATGGACATTTAGCCGAACGCGCGCTCTTGCCGGTGCTTCCCAAGAAGGAAGACTTCCCGTATACGCTGCGCTTGGTAAGCGAAGTGCTTGAATCGAACGGATCGTCCTCGATGGCGTCCGTATGCGGCAGTTCGCTCGCGCTCATGGATGCCGGCGTACCGATAAAAAACCACGTCGCCGGAGTGGCCATGGGTCTGGTTCTCAAGGGCGATAAGTACGCCGTCCTTACCGACATCCAAGGCATGGAAGATGCGCTCGGCGAGATGGATTTCAAAGTGGCCGGCACCAAAAACGGCATTACTGCGATCCAGATGGACATCAAAGTCCAAGGCATCACCGTGCAAATCATGCGCGAAGCGATGGCGCAAGCCAAGAAGTCGCGCTTCTTCATCATCGACAAACTTGCCGAGACCATATCCAAGCCCAACGAGGAACTGAGCAAGTTTGCCCCGCGGATGCTGGTCATCCAGATCAATCCGGACAAGATCAAAGACGTTATCGGTCCCGGCGGTAAGATCATCAACAAGATCATCGACGAAACGGGCGTTGAAAAGATCGACATCGAGGATGACGGCAAGGTCTTCATCACCGCGCTCAACGGCGAAGCTGCCGAAAAAGCGCGGGCGACCGTGGAAGCGATCACCAAGGACGTCGTCGCCGGTGAAACGTACATGGGCGAAGTAACGCGCGTCATCAACATCGGCGCGTTCGTGAAGATTCTTCCGGGTAAGGAAGGTCTGGTGCACATCAGCCAACTAGCACCTACGCGCGTGGAGAAGGTTGAAGACGTCGTTAAAGTCGGCGATCAAGTTCTCGTGAAGGTACTCGAAATCGACGGCCAAGGCCGAATCAATCTCTCGCGGAAAGCGGTGCTTGCCGGCGCAGGCGGTAACGGCGGCAACGCCGGCAACGGTTCGTTGGAACAGCACGAGCCGGTGCGCAGCGGTGCGGGAGCCGCAGGCGGAGGCGGCGCGCGCCGTCCACGCCGTCCGCGTCGTCGAACGGAGTAGGTACGTTACGTCCGGGTCCGCATCTTGCGGATCCGGACGTATGCTGCTATGCGTCGCTTTGCGGTTATTCTGGGCATGTTGCAAGGTTTATTCATGCTGGTAGACGGACTGCACGCATGGATTACGGGTTCGTACTTCGCGCCAGGCGGACAGGTTGGACCTTGGGCGGGGGTAGTAGCGGCAGCGGGAATCCCACCTTTTTCTCTTACGATGAAACTCGTGTTCGTGATTTTGGGCGGTGCGTACATCCTTAGCGGTGCGGCGTATGCGCTGTACCCGCGCCGGGCAATATACTTTGCCGCCGTCGCCGTGCTTACGCTGTGGTATCTGCCGCTCGGAACGATCCTCAGTTTGATCGTGCTGGTCTGCATCGCACTTTCGGCACGCCGGCCGAATGAAGACCGCTTCGTATGAACAGCGGACGAGCCGTACTCGTAACGGGTGCCTCGACCGGTATCGGATATGCGACCGCGCTACTGCTTGCGCAATCAGGATACACCGTTTTCGGCGGTGTGCGATCGCCGCAGGACGCGCAGCGTCTGCGTAACGCGCATCAACGTATTCAACCCATTCAGCTGGACATCACACGTTCGGACGAGATTGCCGCCGCCGCGGAGCACATCCGCTTGAACGGCACTCCGCTGTATGGTTTGGTTAACAATGCCGGTATCGCGGTTGCGGGCCCTCTGGAATATCTTCCTATGGACGAGATACGGCGGGCGTTTGAGGTGAACGTGTTCGGTGCGCTGGCAATGACGCAAGCTGCGCTGCCGCTTTTGCGAGCGGCGAACGGCCGCATCATCTTTATGAGCTCCGTCTCCGGGCAGATCGCTCCTCCGCTGCTCGGCCCATATGCCGCCTCCAAGTTTGCGCTCGAAGCGTTCGCGGATTCAATGCGTATGGAACTGAGCGCCTTTGGTATTCCCGTGAGCGTTATTCAACCGGGAAACGTACGCACGCCGATTTGGGGCAAAGGCCGCCAAAACAGAGAGGCATTGGCAGAACGTATGCCGGCGCAAGCTCTGGAGCGGTACGGCGCGGGCATCGATGCGCTTTTACGTATCACCGAACGCGAGGAGCACACCGGTATGGATCCATCCGTGATTGCCTTTACGGTACTAACCGCGTTGCACGCGCGCAGACCGCACGCCCGGTACGCCGTGGGCGCGCCGGCCGGGTGGCAGCGCCGGATGGCGATGCTTCTGCCCGAGCGCTTGCGCGACCGCCTCATTCTTCGTACGATGTCCAATGATATTTGAGTCGCTGCGCGCTTTCGTCGACGCGCTCGACCGCGCCGGAGAGCTGCGGCGCATCGATGCACCGGTTGATCCCTATCTTGAAATCAGTGCAATCACAGACCGCATCGTAAAAGCGGGCGGCCCCGCGTTGCTTTTCACCAATGTAAAGGGTTCCGGCTTCCCCGTGCTCACCAATCAATTCGGTAGCCGGGCGCGCATGGCGCGAGCGCTTGACGCGCAATCGCTCGATGAAGTATCAGCACGAATCCGTAAGCTGCTCGACCTTTCACCACCATCATCCGCAATCGACGGCCTCGCAAAACTGCTAACGCTGAGCCGTCTTACAGCAGCTATACCGCGGACGGTAACCGATGCACCTTGCCAGGAGGTAGTGACTGCGCAGCCGGACTTGCGCGAGCTTCCGGTTTTGACGACGTGGCCGCTGGACGCCGGGCCATTCATTACGCTGCCGCTGGTCATAACCAAAGATCCGAAAACGGGCCGGGTTAACGTGGGCATGTATCGCATGCAAGTGTACGGCGCGCGCGAAACCGGCATGCATTGGCAGCGGCATAAACAAGGCCGTGCGCACGCGACACAGTGGGGCGATCGCATTCCCGTGGCCGTCGCTATCGGCACGGATCCGGTTCTCACGTATGCAGCGACCGCGCCGCTTCCGCCGGTGGTCGACGAGTTTGCGTTCGCGGGAATCCTTCGCGGGAAACCCGTGAAGCTTGCGGCCTGCAAAACCGTGGATCTCAAGGTTCCGGCCGGCGCCGAATTCGTACTGGAGGGATACGTCGACAATACCGATCTGCGGACCGAAGGGCCGTTTGGCGACCATACCGGCGTCTACAGCTTGGCGGATCGCTACCCGACGTTTCACGTGCAATGCGTCACCCACCGCCGTAATCCGATCTACGCGGCAACCGTCGTCGGGAAACCGCCGATGGAAGACGCGTGGCTTGGAAAAGCCACCGAGCGTATCTTTCTGCCGCTCCTGCAAATGGTCGTGCCGGAAATCGTCGATATGAACTTGCCGGTCGAGGGCGGTTTCCACAATCTTGCCATCGTTTCAATTCGAAAGAGCTATCCGGGACAGGCCAAAAAAGTGATGAACGCGCTGTGGGGTTTGGGTCACATGATGATGCTCACGCGCGTGCTCGTGGTCGTGGACGCGGACGTCGACGTACAAGATTCCCGCACGGTTGCATGGTTTGTTTTGAATAATCTTGCTCCCGACCGTGACGTGGTGATGATGCCGGGGCCGGTCGACGATCTGGATCATGGTTCATATACGCCGGCGCTCGGCGTGAAGATCGGAATCGACGCAACGCGCAAGAACGCTGCCGAAGGATACACCCGGGAGTGGCCACCCGACATGGTCATGGACGAGCGGACCAGCGAGCTGGTCGCCGCCCGGTGGAAAGAGTACGGCTTGCATCGCATCACGCAAGCGCTCGTTGCCGACGATTGGTCGGGGCAGTCGCCCTCTCGGCTGCGCAGCACGCCGTAACCTATGGCAGCTGCCCGGTTATTTCTGAAGGAAATTCGCATCGAGCATACGCTTTTTGCGTTGCCGTTCGCGTACGTGGGAGCCGTATTCGGCGGCAGGCCGACGCTCGCGCAGTTGCTTTGGATTACGCTGGCCGTACTGGGCGCCCGTACGGCTGCAATGGCCGCAAACCGGTATCTCGACCGCGACATCGACGCCCGTAATCCGCGTACGTCGGGCCGCGCAGTCGCAAGTGCGGCGATGAATGCCTCGGTGATGATTTGGGCATGCGCGGCAGGCATTGCGTTGCTGCTCGTAAGCGCATGGGAACTGAATCCGTTATGCGTGAAGTTGCTGCCGATCGCTGCCGTGGGCGTCCTGTTCTATCCGCTGTGCAAACGTTTCACGTGGCTTACGCACTTTGTGCTCGGCGGTGTGGATGCGCTTGCTCCGCTGGGAGCGTTCATCGGCGTGAGTGGAACGGTTTCGCCTGCGGCGGGGCTGCTGTTCGGTGCCGTCACGGTGTGGGTCGCCGGCTTTGACATCATCTACGCGCTCATGGACATGCCGGTCGATCTCTCACAAGGGTTGCGCTCGCTTCCCGCACGTTTCGGCGAGCTCACCGCACGCCGGTTGCCGATCGCCCTTCACCTGCTGATGACCGCCTTGCTCGCCTTGGCTGGAATACTTTCGAACGCCGCGTGGCCGTACGCCCTCGGAATAGCAGCCGCCCTGGCCCTCATCGTCTATGAACAACGGCTCCTACGAGGCTCGGTGGACATCTACGTGGTGAACGAGCGGGTCTTTACGGCGAACATGAGCTTTTCCGTAGTGTTTTTGCTGACGACCATCGCGGGGTTTTCGTTGAGATAGGTATGAAGCGAGGTTCATTTATCATCTCCGGCATCGCTGTAGCGGCAGCTGCGCGCCCGGCAGCCGCGCCGGCGCAATTCATCCCGCGTTCGCTTCAACAGATGCTCAACATCGGGGTCAACGTGCCGCTGTCCGGCGATCGGGCGGAAGGCGGTCGCGAAATCGTGACCGGCGTGGCAAGCGCCATCGATTACGTCAATCGTTTCGGCGGCACGTTCACTAGCGCGTTTGCCATGCGCACCTTCGACGACACCGATGCGCTGGCGCAGTCGATGGTGAACGTACAATTCGCAGCCGCGGACCCCACGGTCATCGGTATGGTGGGTGGCTTTGACGGTCCGCTGATCGGCGCGTCGTTGACGACGTATCAGAATTCCGCGATGCCGCTGATCGTGCCGGGAACCACCGACGATGCGGTTACCTCACGCGGATACCGCAACGTTTGGCGGCTGCCGACCAAAGATTCAACCGAAGGACAGCTAGCGGCTCAGTTCGCCGCGAAACGGTACAAGTCCAAGCTTGCAATTGCTATTTCACAAGACGGCGACTACGGCCAAGGCGTGATGCAGGGCTTTCTCAACGGTGCGAAAGCAAGTAAATACAATGCGATAGGGTACCTGTTCGGCTACGAGCATCCCAACTTCGATCAGGTTGCAAAAGAGCTTATTGCGAAAAAACCGGACTTTTTGTACTTGTGCGGTTTGACATCCGCAATGGGGCCCGTTATTCCCGCACTGCGCGCTGCCGGCTACACCGGTCCGCTCGCGGCTTCACAAGGTTTTTACAACCAGGAAACCAGCGCCAAGTACGGCGACCAATTCTCCAATGGATTTATCTCCACGTCGCTCGCTCCGCTGGACCTGGCGCCGGATGTCGCTCAGCAGCTCCAGGATCTTCGCACGCGCACACCCGTTACGGCGCTATCCGCGTTTGGTTATGCCGCGGCACAGATCTTGATGTCGGCCGTCCGGCGCACCGGTGCAAATAATCGTCTGACCATACTCAACGCGTTGCAGACGCCGTTCACCT
>DASRSF010000106.1:0-12388 GCA_035656615.1 Vulcanimicrobiaceae bacterium
CTCCTACACCGGGCAAGTATTTGCCGATCACAACGTGACGACACAAGAGTTCAACGGTCAAACGACCACGAGCTCAGTGACGACCTCGTCCGCAACGTTCACCAACTTCTAAGCACACGGACACCGGAAAGGTCGCCGGTATTGCCGACGGAGTTCGCGCAATACCGGCTGCACCGGTGAAAATCGAAAGGCTACTTAAAAATATGAACAGGCTCGTTACGGCGCTGCTGGCAGCAGCGATGGCGCTGAGCACGGCTCCCGCCCTGGCTCAAACCGTCCCGGCGACAACGGTCAACGCTCCGTCCTCGACCAACAGCAGCGTTTCCAACCCCGTCGGGCAAAACACCAACGTGCAAGTCAACAACTCCTATGCCGGCATGAATTCGTTCGGCGTGGGCATCGAGTGCGCTACGCCGTATCTGGCGGCCGGGTTGTACAACAACAACACGAACGTCAACAACGGCACGGTCATCGGCGTGCAAAACAACGCAGGCAGCAACAACAGCTTGGGCGGCACACTGCAGTTTGTCGTTCCGGTCGGCGGAAAGCAGCAGGCGAATTGCACGGCACTCTCGGATGAGATCGTTCATCAGCACGTGCTCGACACGCAAATCACGTTGATTCAGCGCTGTGCCGATTTTGCCAAGGCCGGCATCAATCTCGACTCCAAAATCTATCCGGAGATTGCGGCAGCGTGCGCTGGGGTAAAAGTAAACCCGAACGCCGCGCAAACCTCGCTGGTTCCGCAGCTTCAGACGGTCACCGTGCCCAAGCTGGTCGTATACCGTGAACCGGCGCCCTCGCCATGTTCCACCGGATACCACCCGCCCACCACGCGTGATAAACAGCTCATAACGGCGTACCGTTCCACCATGCGGCGCAAGTTGTCTGAACAACAGGCAAAAACGGCTGCCGGCTACATGCATGAACTGCTCAGCGACTGCGTCAATCCGGTTGCCATGACGCAGGCGCTTGACGGGCCGTAACGTGAAGCACCTCAAAGTTGCGAGCGCCGTATGCTTTTGGCTGCTGAGCGGCAGCGCTGCGGCGCTCGCTCAGCAGCAGCAGCAGCAGCAACAGCAACCGGTGATCACAACGCTTCCCTCCGGTGCGGTTGCGATTCAATCCTGTGCCTGGAAGGCCGCGCCCGGTGCCTTCGCCGCAGACATTCGCATAAAGAACTACACCAACTTGAAGGTCGCCAAGACGCGGTTATTACTGACGTTTATCGATAAGGCCGGGGAAGCCGTACAGGGCTACGCCGATATGGTCGGCACGCAGGTCGCGCTCGTGCCAGGCATGCCGCTTATGGGGAAATGGCAGCACGGAACATTTCCTACCAGCATGAAAACGATTGCATGCGGTTTGGTAGGGGTGAAATTCTCGGGTTACCCCAACGTCATTTTTTCTGCGCTGAAGTGAGGAGCCCGTGAACGTTATACGAAGTGCGGCAGCTGCGCTCGCCCTCACCGCGATGGTAGGCATAGCTGCGCTCGCCGCTCCGAAGCCGCTCACCGAACAAGGCCGGGCCTGCGGAGATATCCCCGCCCACTACGGCCCTCGAACCTTCAAGACGTTCAAGGGCGCATATGCGGCCATCGATTCACCGAATTTTACGACCTTTACAAGGGATGCCTTGGGTGTTTTCGGACACACCTTTTATCACCGGCTGCCGCAGCGCAAACTGGCGGCACAGATGGCGATCTACGGTTACGATTACATCGGCGCATACAAAGGGTATCTGCTGTTCTACCGGCGGTTTGAAGGCTCATGGCAGCCCGGAGGAGCGATTCAATTAGCCGCGCCGAACGGCGAGTTGCTGCCGCCCATACAATTGCCCTCAGACCTGGACCCCCAATGGCCGGCACCGGGATTGGTGGTAAGCCAAGCTCCCTTTATCGGCGGAATCGTATTGCCTGGGCAAATCATCGCATTCCCCTGTACGTAAGGCATGGTCTGACAGATCAATTACGAGGCGTGATTAGGCTAGTACGAGAGTTCCGTCAGTTTCGCCAGGTACCGTTAAAGGCACGATGTACCGCGAAGATTCAACTGAATCCCTCTCAGATCGTTACAGCGCCATCCGCCCGGTCGACCCGCAAACGCACAGCCTGCGAGCATGTCTGCGGGACACGTTGGATAATCTACTGCTCTCCATTTACGGAGACGAAGCCGAGCGCGACGGTGCAGTTGAAGATCTCGCCAGCGTGGAAATTTGCCTTCATGGCCTGTCTTTAGGACGCAAACCCAAAAGTTTACCATTTACATTCACGCCGACAATTGCAATGTCAAAGGTCATTTTGGGTATGCGCCCGCAGGGCTATCAAAAAACTGATGCCTACCGGGACTCGATTCGCAGACTTTTTTTCATGCTGCATGTTGAATGGCACTGGGAAAGATACGGAGCCCTGGCAAGAAGCATCCTAAATACGGGAGATTGTCGTTTGGCCGTAGAGGCGGTTATGAGCGGCGAGAGTTCCGTCGACCCCCAAACGATTTGACGAAGAAAATCCGGAACACGAGGAACTACTGAACCAGCATCGTGCACTCTGGGAGGGGGATCAATTTGGTGTGCGGCATTTCATCAGGCACTTGTTACTGCAGCAACAACGCGCGTTCTGGACTAATGTCGTAGATGGTTTAGATGACGTTACGGCGGCAAGAGTTCTTACTCGCGTGACGGGCGGCGACGATATAACCAGCATCTCGAGCACGCTGGACGACTTGTTGTCGACGATCGACGTCAGACTTTTTGACAAACTGCTGCTTACGAGCGCATTGCGCCGGCGGTTGTTCGGGCCCGCCAAACATTGGTTGCACGATATCGCTGCTCGCAAGCCGTACTTGGAGTTTGTGGTACGCGAGGCGGTTGAGTTCGCCGTTCAAACGCTGCATTCGCCAAGACCCAGGACGGAAGAGGCGGTTGCTGCCATAAAATATGCCTTCAGTGAGATTAGGCGTTCCCTTATCCACCTCACCCAGATACAGAGGCCCGAATTCATTCAAGAAACACCATGGAACGAACAGTGCCGCGCGGTTGTTCGCACGGCGGGACTAACGACCAGACATGCCGACTTGCTCGCGGGGTGGCTCCAGACACCTGAGCGGCGCATTTATGCAGATATCGCACGCGCCTTTCGTGCCCAATTGAACGTGCCCGCGCTCTGGCTTCTTGTCATGCGTATGCTCCCTATAGACAGCGCGCGAGCGTTCTTGCAGCAAAACGTATTGCGCGCAGTCGCACCGGCGAGGTCCGATATCTTACGTAAAACGATAAAGACCGAGCCCGCGCCGGATTGGCCGCGCTCTCTTCAATTCGGCCTGTTCATGAGACTAAATCTCCCCCCAAGGGAACCACCCGCCGGATCGCACCGTGCGGCGCACGGAAGGGCCGCGCCGATTCAAAGAACGGCAACCGTACGAACGGTGCCGAACCTACCAGCCGCGTCCCACGCACCGGGACCGGACGCCATCACTCCTACGCCGCCCAGGGAAAGGTCTTCGCCGTTGGTGCCTACCGCCCGGCGGCTGCAGCAACGTAGCCGCGCTTGCGAACAGTGTTTAACTATGTGAACAGCACCGCCCGTGAAGGGCAAAATTCAGGTGATTCTCAGGATTCCGGCCGGCCGGAGCTCGTTAAACAGTTGAGTAGCCAGGAAGGCAGGCTCAATTTTTGCGAGGTAAACTATGCCACGATTTTTCACCGGGATAGCACTCGCCGCCGCGATCGTCGCCGCATCGATCGCTTCGGCAAACGCTCAAGTCTATTACGGGCAGGGCTTGCCGCCCGGCTCCTATCAGCAAAGCTGCACGAATATCAGCTTCAACGGATCCACCATGTCGGCATCCTGCACAAATGGGGCGGGCCAGCACGTCTATTCATCTCTCAATCTCAACAACTGCAACGGCTCCAACGTTCGGAACAACAACGGCTACTTGGTTTGTAACAACGGCTACAACAACGGCTACAACAACGGGTACAATAACGGCTACGGCAACGGCAACGGCTACAACAACGGATACAATAACGGCTACGGCAACGGCAACGGCTACAACAACGGCAACAATCGCGGCCGTCATCGGGGCTGGCGCAATCGCGACCGCGACGATCAAGGTGACCGCGACGACAATCGCCCGAATACTTCGGGGTACGGATACGGCCAGAATAACGGCTATGGGTATGGCGGATACAGCTACGGCGGTGGTTTACCACCCGGCTCATACCAAGCCAGCTGCACGAACGTCCGTATGAACGGTTCGACGCTGTCCGCTTCGTGCACTTCGGCGAACGGTCAGCGCGTCAATTCGTCCATCAACGCCAACCGTTGCGGCGGCGCACCGGTTCGCAACGACAACGGATATCTTCGCTGCTAGAAGTACGCTGATCCAGCGTAAAGGCCGGGCACGTTCCGGCCTTTTTCTTTTGCCGGCTCCTGGCGTTTACGTCAGCGTGTAGACCGCAAACGCGCTTCGCGCTTTTAGCAGCCGAACGCGCGCCGTCGCGATGGCGGCTTCGCTTTGGTCGACACCGATCCAATTCCGGTTGAGTTGTTCGGCGACCGCGAGCGTGGTTCCGGATCCGCAAAATACATCTGCTACGAGGTCGCCCGCCGATGTACTGGATTCGATAATGCGCCGAAGCAGCGCTTCGGGTTTCTGCGTTGCGTAGCCCGTTTGTTCAGCGTCTTTGAGATGCATCGCGTCCGGGATGTCGGTCCAAACGTCGCCGACGGGGACGCTTTCGACTATGCTTCCGTCTTCCACCGAAAGGAAATACTTTATGCGGACGCTTCCCGTTTTGGTCCGCAGTATGCGCCCTTGTGCAGCTAACCGTTCGATGCTCGCCTGGGTGTAATCGCCGCGAGGCGCGGTCTTATACCAGCGTCCATCCGCATCTTGGCGCAAACCAGCCCGTCGCGCTTGTTCGATGCTATACCGTCTGCTTCGTGTCGCGCCGTGAAAGTGCGCGCCGCCGTTTTTTGAATAACACCAGATATCGTCGTGGTTTCGGGCGAATTGCCGTGCGATTGCCTTTGCGCCGCGGGCACTTTGCCCATAGGCCCAGACGATGTGATTGCGAAAGTGTTGCGCGCCGAACACTTCGTCCAGCAGGCAGCGAACCCAATGCGAAACGCGCCAATCGCAATGAACGAAAATGCTTCCGTCAGGCGTGAGCAGTTCGCGAATCGGTACAAGGCGCTCGTACAGCATTTGGAGGTACGAGTCCGCGCCCCGGCCCCACCGATCGCGGTACACCACGAAGTCACGTTTCGTGTCGAAGGGCGGATCGATATACACCAGGCGTACGGCGCCGCGGTACTGCTGCAGAAGCATCGTTGCCGCGTCTTTGTTGTCTGCACGGATGAGCATGTTGCCCGAGGGACGGTCGCCGATTTGCTCAAGGCACGTCAATGAGCGGGCGGTCTGCGTTATGGAACCTTGCGCACGCAGACCGCCGTTGCCGTATTTGCCGTCCCAGATCAGCTCGGTTCGTACGCGGCTGCGGGGCTCCACGTTTTAATTGACGCGCGGCTGGGTCGCGGCGATACCTTCCGCTTCCTGCAAGGCAACCGTGCTTTTATTGCGCCCGTAGGCGAAGTAGAAGATCAAACCAATGATAAGCCATACGACGAACCAAAACCAAACAATGGGAATACCGTACACGACGGGGTTACCGATCTTCAGGTAATAGATGAGTCCGAGCGCCGTAATCGCCGAGAGAACGGGAATGAGGTACGGTCCGAAAGGCACGGTGAAAGCGCCCGTGAGATCGGGGTGACGCCGCCGCAGAATCGGCACCGCGATTGAGACCAGTACGAATGCCACCAGCGTCCCCATGTTGGTAAGCGAGCCTACGATATTAATCGGCGTGAACGCCGCGATGGCGGCAATGCATAAACCGAAGAACACCGTCGAGAAGATCGGGGTCCGCCAGGTTGGGTGAATACGCGTGAAAGAGGGTGGAATTAAACCGTCGCGTGACATGGCGAAGAAGATGCGGCTCTGGCCGAACATCATCACCAGCAGCACCGTCGTAAGTCCCGCGATCGCTCCCAGTGAGATGATTAGGCTCGCCCAGCCCAGGTTCACGTAGTTCATCGCGAATGCGACGGGGAAGGCGACGTTCAGTTTGTAGAACGGCACCATTCCGTTGAGAATCGCGACGACGACGATGTACAGGATCGTGCAAATCAGCAAACTCATAATGATGCCGAACGGAAGATCGCGGCCGGGGTTTTTCGCTTCCTCGGCGGTCGTGGACACCGCGTCGAATCCGATGTAGGCAAAGAAGATAAACGCCGCACCGCCCAGCATACCGGCAACACCGAACGGAAAATACCCACCAAGCCCCGTCTGCGGTCCCGGCGGCAAATGGTAATTGGCTTGATTGATATGACCGACACCCACAGCAATAAAGAACAACACGATCAGCAATTTGATTGCCACGATCACCGCGTTGACGGTTCCTGATTCACGCGTCCCGCGCGCCAGGAGCGCTGTAATGATTAAAATGATCCCAGCCGCGGGAAGATTCGCGTAGCCTGAGACGCCGGCTTGTCCGGCGAGTCCCCAATGCGGCCCGTTCGCCCATTGCGGCGGAATGCTAAGGCCGATTTGACTCAGGATGTTGGCGAAATAGCCGGACCATCCGATGCTCACCGTCGCCGCCCCGAGCGCGTATTCCAGGACCAAGTCCCAACCGATCACCCATGCCAAAAATTCGCCCATCGTCGCGTACGTGTACGTGTAGGCGCTTCCGGAGATTGGGATCTTGCTGGAAACTTCGGCATAACACAAAGCAGCCAGCGCACTGACGAAACCGGCCACCACGAACGAGATCGTGATGGACGGGCCCGCACGCGTAGCAGAAGCCACACCGGTGAGCACGAAAATCCCCGTACCGATGATCGCGCCGATTCCCATAGCGGTGAGTGCCCAGGGACCGAGTGAACGGCGAAGGCCATGTTCTTGGTTGGAGCCCTCGGCGAGGATGGTCGCCAGCGGCTTTACTCGTTGAAATACCATTAACTCGTGTAGATTTAACCTGCGGCGTCCACTCCCTGGTGGGCAGAAAAGTCAGTCGCGCGCAAGGTCTTGCGCATGCGGCCCTGCTGCTGCCGTTCATTCGTGTCGCATACAAGGAACAAGAAGCGCGTAAGCAAGAGCAATCGCGTATGCAGGAGCAGGAGCGAACGCAAGAGCCGCAGCCGCAGCAACGGCGCGTGCACGGCCTGGAGCTGTAGCGAAGGCCGGGCGTGTGGAGCGCCCGGCCTTTCTTCCTGGTTGACGCCAAAGCTCAGCAGTAGCTACCGCTGCAGCTGCCGCCGCCGGGCGCCGGAGTCGCCGCGGAGCCGTTAGGGCGTGCGACGTGCCAATGACCGCCGAACTCGGGAAAGTTGTCGCCGTTTGCTTGATCCGGACCATTATCTCCGGCGTAGAAGTATAGCGGATGACCCTGATACGCAAACTGCTTGCCGGTACCGTCGGAGCGGGTGATGATCGACATGCTGCCCTGCGGCTGCGCCATCGCATTTGGTACGAACACCGGCCAAATGGATAAACACGAGCCCGTGCAGGTCCCACCCGTTGCGGTATCGACGTCGAGAAAATACAGTGTGTGATGTGAGGCAGGATCCACCCATGCGGCACTGCTGCCGACCGTTTGCGATAGCGGAAGATTGCCTTGACCTGCGGCGACCGTGGACGTGGGTTGCGGCTGGGGGATCGTCCCCCCCGAACCGCCGCCGGTGCCGCCGCCGCACGCGGCCAGTGTACCGGCACTAAAAAGCACTATTGCTGCTAATATTTTTTGCATCTGTAACCTCCTGATGTAGAAGCCACACTACGGGGGTTGTATGAAGAAAATCTGAAAGCGCGTGCAAAAAACGTGCGTTACGCGGGTAGGAAGCAACGTGCCGCCGGTTATTGCACGCCATGTATCCAAACGATACGATGGCGACGTTCTGGCCTTGGACGATGTAACCGTCACCATTGAGAGCGGTGAATTAGTGGCGTTGCTCGGTCCCAGCGGTTGCGGCAAAAGCACCCTGCTGAATCTCCTGGGATGCATCGATCTTCCGACCAGCGGCGATGTGCTTATCGAAGACAAGGCCACAAGCAGGCTCTCCGACGATGCGCTTACGTTGCTGCGCCGCGATCGCATCGGTACGATCTTTCAATTTTTCAATCTGGTTCCAACGCTTACGCTCGAAGAAAATGTCGCGCTGCCGCTGGTGTTGCAGCGGTGCCCCCGGGAAGAAGTTGTAGAGCGCACGATGTTGGTTATGGATGAGGTAGGCATCTCGCACCGTGCGCGTTCGTTGCCGGCGCAACTTTCCGGGGGCGAGATGCAGCGTGGTGCCATCGCGCGCGCGATCATTCATCGGCCCGCGATTGTGCTTGCGGACGAGCCGACCGGAAATCTCGATTCACACAACGGGTCCCTGGTTCTGGATCAACTGGCGGCGCTGGCCGGCCGTGGGCAAGCGATTCTCATGGCAACGCATAGCGAAGAAGCCGCCCGGCGGGCCGGACGGCGCGTGCGCATGCTCGATGGCCGAATCCTGGAATGATTCTGCTGCGCGCGCTCGTCGGCGGCTATCTGCGCAGCAATGCGCTCCGCGCGGCGATCACCTTCGTGGCCATTACACTGGGCGTCGCGCTCGCCTTTGCAATCGACGTTGCCAACGATACGGCAATCGCGTCCTTTTCGCAGAGCGTCGATTTGGTGGCGAATCACGTCAATCTGCAAGTTACCGGCAGCGGCCGCGGATTCGATGAGCACGCACTCTTGCGCGTGCAGAGCTCCCCCGGAGTGCTCAGCGCAAGCCCGATTATCGAAGGTGAACTCGCCGTCGGCGTGCGCAGTGCGGACTTCCAGAGCGGCGAGTTGCTGCATGTACTCGGTGTGGATATAACACGGCAAGTTCTGCCCGCGGCAATTTCTACAACGGCGGGATCGTTCGATGTTGGGCAGTTCATCAACGGTAACGGAATCATTGTGAGCGATCGGGTGGCAAGAGAATACCGCTTACGTTCGGGAAGCGTATTGCAAGGCTTCGCCGGAGCACGAAGTGTGCGTCTGTATGTAGCGCACGTCATTCCGCCCGGTGCGCAGGCCGATTCCAGCGTTGCCTTCGCCGACATTGCAACGGCTCAGCAAGTCTTCTCGCGCGTGGGCCGGCTCGACAGGATCGATTGCATCGTGCAGAGTTCCAAGTTGCGTTCGGTTGCGGCGGCGCTCAAACGGGTACTTCCTGCGGACGCTCGCGTTATCGAGCCGCGCGTACGTACCGCGGAGCTGCAGTCACTGCTGCGCAGTTTCCAACTCAATCTGACCGCGCTTGCCTATGTCGCCTTACTGGTCGCCACGTACCTGATATATAATGCGGTGGCTATCTCGGTAGTCCAGCGGCGCGCGGAGATAGGCACGCTGCGCGCCCTGGGAGCGCGGCGAGCCGACATCTTTCGCGTGTTCCTCATCGAAGGATTACTTTTTGGTTTGGCGGGGTCGTTTGCAGGCCTGCTGCTCGGTGCGTTGCTGGCGCAATTCAGCGTAGCCGCGGTTTCACAAACGGTATCAACGCTGTTCGCAGGTACGCATGCGGATGCGGCGGTTTATCGTCCCTCCTCGGCACTTGTTGCATTCGCTGCCGGCGTTGTTTTGGCGGCACTCTCCGCGGTTGCGCCCGCGCTGCAGGCCGCCGGTACCGCACCGGCGCGAATGATGCGCAGCAGCGCCTTGTTCGAGCAGCGCGCGACCGGCGGCACTCGGATAGTCACGCTTGCAGGTATTGCGTTGCTGGCCGCCGCCGCCGTTGCGGCGCGTCTTCCACCGGTTCGCGGGTTGCCGGTGTTTGGGTACGTGGCCGCAGTTGCCGCCATTGGAGGCGCATCACTGTTGACGCCTGCGCTTTTTGCGCTATTTCTGCGCCCGCTCGCCTACACCGCGGCGATCGCCGGTACGGCGACGGAGCTGGCGGTCCGCGCAATGACGGCTTCACGCGGAAGATTTGCGGTTGCCATCGCCTCACTGATGGTTGCTGTTGCAATGATGGTCGCTATCGCGGTGATGGTCGGATCCTTTCGCGCAACGGTAGTCGCATGGGCAAATCAGACGTTGGGCGCCGATCTGTATATCGGTACTCCGGGCGCTTCGGATGCATCGTATCAAGGGTATTTTCGCGCGTCCGACGTTGCGCGGCTGGCCCGGGTGCGCGGCGTCGCCGCCATCGACACCTATCGCGGCTTTAGCATCCCGCTGCTGGGTCATATCGTCCAGCTGGGATCCACCGATTTCGATCCAGCGACGCTTCCCAGAAAGATGCGGTTCATCGGCCGCGTTGATTTGCGTTCGCTCATCGCCGCGATGAACGCCGGGGATAACGTCATCGTGAGCGATCCGTTCGTCAATCGCTTCGGCCTGCGCCCCGGCGACCGGCTAACGGTACCCACTCCCAGCGGCATACGGAGTTTCCGCATTTTGGCGCAGTACAATGACTATTCGACCAGCGAAGGAACGTTTATCATCTCGCGGCCCACGTTCGAACGGCTTTTTGCGGACGATACGGTCGATGCGATCGCGGTGTATGCCCAGCCGGGGATGCGGCTTGCGCAACTACGTTCGCAGTTGCTGCGCGCCGCTGCGCCTCTGCGCATCACGGTAACGACGAATCGCGAGCTGCGCGCGTACGTTGTGCAAATTTTCAACCGGACATTTGCGATTACCAGCGCGCTGTACGTGATCAGTATCGCGATAGCGGTCCTGGGCGTGGTCAGTACGCTAACGGCGCTGGTCTTGGAGCGGCGTACGGAGATTGCCCTGCTTCGTTATCTGGGTCTACGCCGCGCGCAGGTGCGAGGCATGATTTTCGTGCAAGCGGGCGTCGTCGGCCTGGTCGCGGGTATCGCCGGCGTTATCCTCGGTATGATTCTGGCGCTCTTGCTCATAGACGTCATCAATCTGCAGTCCTTCGGCTGGCTCATCGAAACGCGGTGGCCGTGGGTATTCTTCCTAGAGGCGATCGGCCTGGTCGTGGTGGCGGCACTGGTTGCCGCCCTCGTTCCTTCGAACATTGCTGCGACGATAAAGACGGCGGAAGCCTTGCGCGCGGAATGATGCAACTGTTGTTATCGATAATTTTGGCCGCCGCGTCCATGTTCACGATCGCACGGGCGCCGTACACGTACCATTTTCCGCGCGATCATTTCGCGCATGATGCGTATCGCACAGAATGGTGGTATTTCACCGGGCACCTTCGCGCACGGGACGGTCATCGCTTTGGATATGAAGTAACGTTTTTTCGTTTCGGACTCTTCCCGCACTCGCAGCAACTGAAGCCGGGTGAAAGCCGGTGGCGTTCGGCACAACTGTACCCCGCGCATTTCGCACTTACGGACGAAACCGCACGCACGTTCGTTTTCGACGAGAAGCTGGCACGCGACGCACTTGGGCAGGGCGCAGCTTCGGAGCGGGCATTGGATGTGCACGTGGGGCAGTGGCGGCTAACCGCTGCTAAAGGAGCACTGATGCCTGCAATGCGCCTGGTTGCGAACAATGAATCTGCCGGAGTGCGCTTGCTGCAAACTCCGCAAAAGCCGCCCGCAATTCACGGACGCGGTGGAATTTCGCGCAAAGGACCGTGCGCTTCATGCGCATCGCACTATTATTCCTTTACGCGCTTGAGTTCGAGTGGAACAGTGTTCGCCGGCGCAAGAACGTACCGAGTGAACGGTATATCGTGGATGGACCACGAGTATGGTTCCGATGAATTGACGTCCGAGCAAGCCGGCTGGGACTGGTTTTCGCTTCAGCTCGACGACGGGCGCGAAGTAATGCTCTATCGACTGCGCCGCCGGGACGGCGGTGTTTCAAACGAATCGAGCGGATCGCTTATCGCGCGCGGCGGCGCGGTACGGTATCTTGCGTTGCGTGCTTTCGACATCCGCACGCTGGGATGGTGGCAAAGCCCGCACACCAACGCTCGTTATCCCGCGCAGTGGAAGGTGCGTGTCGCCGGAATCGCATCGGCGCTCCTGATTACGCCGACCATCGCGGATCAGGAACTCGTCGATCCGCGCGGCGCCCTAACGTACTGGGAGGGCTCCGTATCAGTAAAGGACGCGCAAACACAACGCCCGCTCGGGGTTGGTTACGTCGAACTGACAGGATATGCGCAGCCGCTGCACATCTAGCTGCTCTTTGGGTATGAACGTATAGCGATGTGGGATCACGGCATATTGCATCCGGCGACCCTGAGTTATTTAGGCGGCGCCGTTGCGGGGCTTGCAGGCGGGGTGGCGATGCTGCTCGCATTCGCGGCGCTCGGCGCGATAACAGCGACGGATCCCCTGTGGGTTCCTAAGCGCGTGGCCGCCCTAGTGCTTG
>DASRSF010000107.1:0-3874 GCA_035656615.1 Vulcanimicrobiaceae bacterium
GACTTCGTCAAGCCAAGCAAGCCGGCTTTGGCGGCCGCGTATGCGGCTTGCCCCGCGTTGCCCGTCAGACCCACGATGCTTGACATAAGCACGATAGAACCGGATCGTTGCTTCATCATCGGCTTGGCCACCGCGGAACACAAGTAAAAGGCCGAGTTGAGGTTCACTGCTAAGGTGCGCTCGAGCACGTCGGGTTTTAGCCGCAAAAGCAGAGAATCGACTGATTGCCCCGCGTTGGCGATCGCGAAGTCCACACGTCCGAACGTCTCCAGCGCTTTGGCTACGGTGCGTTCGACGTCCGGCGCCGCGGCTACATCGCCCGTCACGATTAGGGTGTTCGCGCCGGCGCGCGCCCGGGCACATGCCGCCGCCGTCTCATTCAGCGCCGCCTCGTCGCGGCCGGCAAGAACGATGTCGGCGCCGTGGCGGGCAAGGTCGGCGGCGATCGCCCGCCCGATGCCGCGGCTGGCGCCCGTAACGAGCCCCACTTTACCTTCGAA
Source organism: Vulcanimicrobiaceae bacterium (assembly GCA_035656615.1). Lineage (GTDB taxonomy): Bacteria > Vulcanimicrobiota > Vulcanimicrobiia > Vulcanimicrobiales > Vulcanimicrobiaceae > DASRSF01. The sequence continues at coordinate 501 of DASRSF010000107.1, forward strand.
CATCAGGTGCGGCCTTCGACCGTCTGCGCATCATGTCCGGACAACGTCGACCGCAGTTTTTCGATCGCTGCGTAATCGGCGACGTTGAGCACCGGCATTGTGCCGGCCAGCCGCTTCATGAGCGGACCCAATACCGGTGACGCGCCGAATTCGATAACGAGGTCGAGTTCGTACGATAATAGACGTTGAGCAGTTTCGTGCCAACGAACTTCGTTCGTAATCGAACTGACCAAGTTACGCTTGATCGCCTCGACATCGCGGTATGGTTGCGCATCTACATTTGATATCACGTCGATCTGCGGCATGCGAAAGTGCGCCGCCCGAACGGCTGCCGCGAAATGCTCCACGGCCGGCTCCATCAACTCGCTGTGCCATGCGCCGGAAACGTTGAGCGGAACCACGCGCTTGGCGCCCGCCTCCAGCAACGCGTCTCCGGCCTGCGCGACGGCCGCAATATCGCCGCTTATCACGATTTGCGAGGGAGAATTGAAGTTTGCTAGTTGAACGCGCGCCCCGGTTCTTTCACGAACGCCGGCAACCGCCTGGCGAATAATTTCCGCATCCACGCCGATAACGGCCGACATGCCCCCGGGCGCACGTTCAGCCGCGTACTGCATGGCCTTCCCGCGTTCGTCCACGACGCGCAGCGCTTCTTCGAACGTCAGCGCGTTCGAAATCGTCAAACTGCAGAATTCCCCGAAAGAATGCCCCGCCGTCACCACCGGCGCCACCAAAGACGGTTCACTTGCGTAATAGAGCGCCAGGTTCGTGGTGAAGATTGCGGGTTGGCTGTACTGCGTTTCCCGCAGCGTCTCTTCGGGGCCATTGCGCTGCAATGCCAAAAGGTCGTAACCCAAAACTTTTGCCGCGCGTGAGAAAATGTCGGAGGCCGCGGAGGAACGGCGTGCGACGTCGACCCCCATGCCGACGACTTGCGAACCTTGTCCCGGAAAAATGACGCCCGTGCGTTTACTCACTGCGACCATCTCCAGGTAACCGCGCCCCACGACAAACCGCCGCCGAAACCGACAAACACGATAAGGTCTCCATCCTGAATTTTTCCGCTTTGAACCGCCTCGGAAAGCGCGATTGGAATAGACGCCGCCGATGTGTTGCCATACTCGTGAATGTTTACGATCACTTTTTCTTCGGGCATCTCCAAATAACGTGCCGCAGCATCGATAATCCGTTTATTCGCCTGATGCGGGATGAGCCAATCGAGATCGGTCTTGTCCAGGTTTGCCTTCTGCAGCGCGATATCGGTGGCTTCAATCATTTTCGTAACGGCGAATTTGAAGACTTCGCGGCCTTCCATGTGCATGTATTGGTCGCCCGCTGCATAGGCCGCCGGTGTAAGCGGATAACGCGATCCGCCGGCCGTAACACGAAGCAGCTCAGGGCGGCTGCCGTCCGAGCCCAGTTCGCTGGACAAAAACGAATTCACCGCCGATTGCTCCAGAATCACCGCTCCCGCGCCGTCGCCGAAGAGCACGGCGGTTGCGCGATCATTGCGGTCAACGATCTTCGTGAGCGTTTCCGCACCGATGAGCATGACGCGCCGGTAGATACCCGCGCGCACTAAACCCGAGGCTACCGTAAGACCGTAAATGAAACCGCTGCAGGCGATCTCGATGTCGAAGGCTGCCTTATCCGGCGCTCCAAGTTTTGCAGCCACGATGCACGCCGTCGCGGGGAACGGGTAATCCGGCGTAACGGTAGCGACGATGTAGCAATCGATTTCGTCTGGGTTTAGTCCTGCGGCCTTCAACGCGCGGCGCGCGGCGGCAAGCGCCAAATCGCTGGTTGCCTGTTCTGCCGTAGCTACGTGTCGACGCTTCATGCCGGTACGGGTCGTAATCCACTCATCGGTGGTATCGAGAACCATCTCCAAATCCTGGTTCGTCAGGAGAGCGGGCGGCGCATAATGGCCGACTGCTGCGATCCTGGCCCCGTTCAACTCCAACGTTTAGCCGTGCGCGTGGCCGGCGTGATCATCCTTTACTTCGATGACCGTGCGTCCGGCATACGTACCGCACTGTTCACAAGCAAAGTGTGGCCGCTTCGGTGCGTGGCACTGCGGACACTCTACCGTTGTTACCGGGTTCAGCTTCCAATTCGCGGCGCGACGGCTGCGCGTCTTGCTCCGCGGAGTCTTCCACTTAAGATTAGCCATGTTGTTCGTCTCCGTTCTCGCCGCTATCGCACGTGCAGGCGCCCGTGTTCCTGTTCTCGCCGCAGGCGGGGCAAAGCCCCTTACAATCCGGTTCGCACAACACATTTAGCGGAACCGCGGTGTAAACCAGTTGCGATGCTAAGTCTTTAACGTCCAAACGATCGCCCGTCAGGACGTTGCTAGGACCGAACGGATCGCGCTGCGCCGCGGGACCCGTGTCGAGTTGCTCTTCGATCTCCAGATGTATGCTGCGGTCGAGGTCCGTAAGACACCTATCGCATTCCGCACGATAGCCTGCGTCTAACGTCCCGGCGAGCTCCAGCACATCCCCCGAGGCACGCATTTCGAGGTGCACGTGCGCCGGGTGGGGGAATGCGATTCCCTCGAACGGCTCAAGTGCCACCCGCTGATCGACCACCATCTGCTGGCGGCCGCCCGCAAGCAGTCCCCCGATGTCTATTTTATTCGAAGAAGCCATAACATAGAGGAAGGCCGCCCGGCGATGGGGGCCTTCTAAACTCGGACATTGTAGAGCGCTGCAAGCCCGCTTGTCAAACGCCCAGGTCGTTAAGTCGGCACCCGCCGCAGGCTACGGATTGCCCACGCCCGGGAGGTCTGACGTCTTCAAAGCAGGCGGGCAAGCGAGCCTGGCTGATTCACCGGCTCCGACTAGACATGACGGCCGCCTGGCGTGAACGACATGCGAAGCCGTTACTAGGAGAGCAGATGGGTTTTAATATTGGACGTGGACTAATTTCTGGGATCACCGGGATTCTCGAAACCGGCAACCCGATTGCCGCTGCGGCGATGGGAATTGCCGGAAGTCTTGGCGGGGCTACCGGGGGCAACGTGGCTGGGGCGACGGGCAATGCCGCGCTAGGCGCGATAGATGCGCAAGATGAGGCCTTTCAAGTTTCAATGTATGGCGAAGAGATCCACCATCAGGAACAGATGCAGTCGCAATCTCAGGCCTTTGACGACATGATGTCCGAGAAATCGGAGCAAATGCGGGAGATGAATACGCTCCGCGACGTGCAAATGCAACAGCGCAAAGCTGATAACCAAATCACCAAGAAATTCATCGAGTCGATCACGGAATGATTGAAAAGCTCGTACCGGCAGCGCGCACCCCGCCGCGCGCTGCCGTCAAAAAGGCGCCGGCCGATGACGCGGTCGCTGCGCAGCAAAGCGATTTCGATCA
>DASRSF010000108.1:0-2625 GCA_035656615.1 Vulcanimicrobiaceae bacterium
GGTTGTGCAGCCGTCGCGGGCGCACTCGAGACGAGTTCGCGGGCGGGCGCTGATTGGTTGGATTGAGTGCGACGGAAGTGACTCTAAGCCAGTTTTCAAGATGAATGGTGCGACGCGGCAGGAGATGAGAATGTGCGGAAATGTCGCAATTTTGAAGATGGATGATCCATAACTAACTGTTTATACGTACTTTTTTTAAGCGGTTTGATTAACGCGCAAAACTGCCGACGCACCAATTCCGCGACAATCAACCGCACTGCATCAAAGACGGTCCGCCGCATTGAGATGAGGAAAGACGCGTGATGTGCCGCGACGTTATTAGCGCGATTCTTCGCTGGCGTGCCGCTCTGCGCCGGGTACCATGTCGGAACAACGCCGCAGACGTTTTCCTGCTCGGAATAACTGCTCTGCAGCAAAGCAACAAACACCGTGACGGGAGAAAACCATGCGTCTTGATGACGAAGCAGAGAGCCGCAACGTGGAGGACCGGCGTGGAGCCGGCGGCGGAGGCGGTGGATTTCGCGTCGGCGGAGGGCGTTCGATTGGCATCGGCACGATTGTCATCGCGTTGGCAGCCGCCTATTTTTTCGGTATCGATCCCATGCTGATCCTGAGCGGCGGTTCGACCGGGCAGAGTGGTTCGCAAGGTGGCTCATACAGCCAGCCGCAGACGCAGCAACGGCAGATGGACCCGCGCGCTCAGCCCCAGGCAAGCGCGAACGATCAAGACGCAGTGTTTGTGCGTCGGGTGCTTGGCAACACCGAGCGCACGTGGCAGCAGATTTTCCGGACCCGCTACAACCAGGATTACCCGGCGCCCAAGCTCGTCCTTTTCTCCGGCGGCACCGCGACCGCGTGCGGAACCGGTCAGTCAGCCATGGGGCCGTTCTACTGCCCGAACGACCGCTCGGTGTATATCGATTTATCGTTCTATCGGGAGTTGCACGACCGCTTCGGCGCGAGCGGAGATTTTGCGCAGGCGTATGTGATCGCGCACGAAGTCGGCCACCATGTGCAGAACGTGCTGGGCATCATGAACAAAGTCGATGCCGCCCGGCAACGGATGTCGCGGGAACAGGCCAACCAGCTGTCAGTGCGTGTGGAGTTGCAGGCCGATTGTTTTGCGGGTGTCTGGGCCAACGTGGCGCAAAAGAACAACGCGAAGCTGATCGAACCCGGTGACTTCCGGGACGGGCTGAATGCGGCGGGCGCCATAGGCGACGACCGGCTGCAAAAGCAGACGCAAGGACGCGTGGTGCCGGAAGCATTTACTCACGGCACGAGCGCGCAGCGGCAGCGCTGGTTGAATCGCGGACTGGCGACGGGCGATCTCGGGCAATGCGACACCTTTGGTGCCAAAACGCTCTGAGCGTCGGTCTTTCGCGGCCATCGGCTGATGCAAGTTTCAATGCAAGCTTTAATGCAAGTTTCAATGCAAGGTTTCAATGCAAGCTTTAATGCGGGTTTCAACTTCATGGCGCCGGTATGTTCGGCGCTTTGTTCATGAAAGACCGTGAAGTAGTAGTGAAAACCGTTAATTCGACGGATAATTCCGGCAGAACGCGCAGTGCAGAACTTACCAATACTGACTGCGCGGCTTTACGCCAATTTATAGAATTCCGGCGTTCAAATCGCTCATGATCCGAACGGCTTTCGATCTGTCGAATGCCCTGTCGGTCAAGCGAGCCAGCCGTCCGGCGGCACGGGTTCATGCGTTCCCGCCTGAACCCGTGCCGGCGGAGAATTAAAGAGTTAAAGGTCCCATAGCATCCCCATGAAGCGAATCCTGATTGTCAAGGTGACATCGTTGGGCGATATCGTAGAGACGCAGCCTGTTGTCTCCGATCTTCGTCGTGCATTTCCGTCCGCCAGGATCGACTGGGCAGCGGACGCGGCATTTGCCGACATCATTCGCTGGAATCCGGCCGTGGACCGCGTGTTGAGCGCGCCGCTGCGCAAGTTCAAGAAGGCACGAAGCTGGGCTGATTTGAAAGACATCGCTGCGTCTATCGGAGAGCTGCGGGCCGAAAAGTACGATGTGATTCTCGATATCCATGGCGTGTACAAGAGCGCGATCATTGCGTTCCTGGCTCGCGGGCGGCGGCGTTACGGTTACAAGAACAAGGACCTTGGCGAACTCGGCGCGGCGTTTGCGTACAACAAGCGCTTTGGGCCACGGCCAAAAACAGATGCGTGGCGCGGCATGCGCGTGAGCGTGGCCGACGCGTTGGGCTATACCTTCGACGAAATCCCTGACTTCAATCTCCGTCTGCCGCCGGCGGCTACGCCGCTGCAGCTTCCCCAGGGCGCGCCCATCGCAATGCTCTTCCACGCCACATCAGCCGATGAAAAGAAGTGGCCGATCGACCGCTGGGCCGAGACGGGACGTTCGCTGACGGCGCGGGGTTATCGGATCGCACTGCCGTGGGGTACGGAAGGCGAGCGCCGGGAGGGCGAGCAGATAGCGGCCCTCGTGCCGGGTGCGATCGTCTTGCCGAAGCTGACCGTGACCGAGTGCGCGCAGTGCATTGAAGCGTCGGCGCTGGTTGTAGGCATGGATACCGGGCTGGTCCACCTGGCGTATGCGCTGGGCAGGCCCACGGTGATGATTTTTACGGCAACGTC
>DASRSF010000109.1:0-8113 GCA_035656615.1 Vulcanimicrobiaceae bacterium
TCAAGCTGGCGGACCGGCTGCACAATATGCGCACGCTGGGCAGTCTACCGGGCTCCAAGCAACTGGGAATCGCTCGCGAGACGCTGGACATTTACACGCCGATCGCGCACCGTCTGGGGATCTGGAAGATCAAATGGGAGATGGAAGATCTCTGTTTGCGCTACATCGATCCCGATGCGTACCGCGATATCGTCGAGCGCGTAGCCAAGACTCGCAAGGAGCGCGAACGCGTCGTTCAAACGGTCGTCGAACGTCTGGGCGAAGAGTTTAAGGTCATAAACGTCAACGCCGAAATACAAGGCCGGCCTAAACACTTTTATTCGATCTACACCAAGATGAACAAGGGCCGCGATTTCTCCACGATCTACGATCTGACGGCCATTCGGATTATCGTCGATTCGGTTAAGGATTGTTACGCTGCGCTCGGTACCGTGCATTCGATGTGGACGCCGCTTCCGGGGCGCTTCAAAGACTACATCGCGATGCCCAAGCCGAACATGTACCAATCGCTGCACACCACCGTTGTCGGACCTGAAGGCGACCCGCTCGAGATTCAGATTCGCACCTGGGAGATGCATCGCACCAGCGAATACGGCATCGCCGCGCATTGGCGCTACAAAGAAGGCGGCAAAGCCGACCAATTCGAGAACAAGCTCTCCTGGCTTCGCGCCTTGCTCGAGTGGCAAAAGGACATGCGCGACTCGCGTGTCTTCATGGAAAATCTCAAACTCGACCTGTTCGATTCGCAGGTCTTCGTGTTCTCGCCGCGCGGCGACGTCTTTAGTATGCCGGCCGGCGGAACGCCGCTGGACTTTGCGTACGCGGTTCACACCGACGTCGGAAATCACTGTGTCGGCGCACGGGTGAACGGGCGAATCGTACCCTTCGATTACACGCTGCAGAACGGCGATATTTGCGAAATCCTGGTGAATAAGTCGAGCGGGCGTCCATCACTGGACTGGCTGGCCATCGTCAAGATGAGCAGCGCGAAGCACAAAATCAAACAGTGGTTCCGCAAGGAGCGCCGCGAAGAAAACGTCCTGGCGGGGCAAGAAGCGATTGAAAAAGAGCTCGCGCGCCAGCACATTTCGCTCTCGACGCTTAGCGGGGAGATCATCGAACGCATCGCCAACCGCATGAACTACACCACGCCCAAAGATCTATTCGCGGCGGTCGGTTTCGGTGACGCGTCGGCTCAGGCAATTGCCAACCGCATCAAGGATGAGCTCAAGTCGAATAACGTCGTCGAGTTCCAGGCCATCACGCGGCCGCCCAGCGTTTCGCGGCGCGTTGCCCGCAAGACCAGCGGCATCCGCATCGCCGGCGTCGACGACGTGCTCGTTCGCCTGTCCAAGTGCTGCAGCCCCGTACCGGGCGACCCGATCATCGGCTATGTAACAATCGGCAAAGGCGTCTCGGTGCACCGCGCCGATTGCCCCAACGTTGCCTATATGACCGCTACTCCCGAGCGGATGCTGGAGGCGGCTTGGGTCGGAAAAACCGAGATCACGCATGCCGTCGACATCGAGCTCGAGGCGTTGGACCGCCCCGCCCTGCTTCAGGACGTCATGGCGGTTTTCGCCGAACTGAAAACGCAGGTCAGCTCCGTCACGGCGCGCGTTAAGCGTGACCGCCATGCGCTGGTCAGCATGACCGTACAAATACACGACCTCGTGCATCTGCACCAGATTCTTCGCAAATTGGAGACGCTCAAAGACGTGCGGCGCGTCTACCGCGTGACCAAGCGCGAAGCCCGTACGCAAAGCTCCTAGACCGGCCGTTCCGGCGTGAATCATACGGTGCTGCTGCTCGCCGCCGCACTAGCCGGCGGCGCGATCAACAGCGTCGCAGGCGGCGGAAGCTTTCTGACGTTTCCGGCGTTGCTTTTCACCGGCATGCCCGCCATAGCGGCGAACGCAACCAATAATACGGCGATGTGGCTGGGCGTGGTGGCAAGTGCCAGCGGTTACCGCGAAGAGATCCGCGCGTACCGGCGCGTCGTCATTCCGGCAATGATCATTAGCAGCGTGGGCTCCGTCGGCGGCGCGATCTTGCTGCTGCATACGCCGCCGACGGTGTTCGAACGCCTCATCCCCTGGCTGCTCCTGTTTGCTACGGTCGTCTTCGCGATCAGCCCGCTGCTGACCAAACCGCATGCGCAGCGGGAAGTACATACGCCCTGGCAGTTGGCGGTGCAGTTTGCCGTGTCGGTATACGGCGGTTACTTCGGCGCGGGCATGGGGATTTTGATGCTTGCCATCCTTGCCTTTTCGCCCTTGCCCAATCTCAATGCGATGAACGGCGTCAAAAACGTCCTCTCCATCGTAATCAACGGCGTTGCCGTCGTGCCGTTCGTTCTTGCGGGGGCGATCAACTGGCCGAGTGCATTACTTATGGCCGTGTTCGCAATGGCGGGTGGTTACCTCGGAGCGCGTTTTTTTCGACACGTTCCCTCGCAGATAACGCGTCTGATCGTCATCTGCATCGGCGTTGGAATGACGGCATACTTCTTCGTGCGCTAGTGGTCCCCGGCGTACACCGGAACCGGTTGGTCGCCGATGGGCGTTACCGGACGTTCAGGTCCCCGGCGGCCTCCACGCTGGAAGCGCGGTTCAATGCGATTAGCGACCCACAGGTACAGCGTCGGTATGATGACCAGCGAAAGCATCGTCGAGCAGAGTAATCCGCCGATGACGACCGTGCCGAGCGGGGCTTGGGTGGAGCTGCCGGCTTCGATACCGGCGGCAATGGGAAGCATACCGCCGACCGTCGCGAGCGTCGTCATCAGAATCGGGCGCAAACGAAGCGGTGCCGCTTGTAAGACCGCCTCGCGAGCCGAGAGACCGCGATGCCGTAACTGATTGGTGAACTCCACGACCAAGATGGCGTTCTTCACCACGATTCCGACCAGCATCAATAAGCCGATAAACGCCGTCAAGCCGAACGATCGCTGCGTTACTACCAAGGCGATGACAACGCCCGCAAGCGAAAGCGGTACGGCGAACATGATGATCAGCGGGTGCAGCAGCGATTCAAACTGCGATGCCAGCAGCATGTAAATCAGCAGGATGGCCAGCAGTACGATGAACCCCAGGCTTCCGAACGTCTGGCTTTGCTGCGTGACTGATTGCCCGAACGCCCAGTAGTATCCCGAGGGAAGTTGTATGGAATTCATGATGTTCGTCGAGGCCTGAACGACGGCACCGAGCGGAACGTTCGTGAGCGAAGCCGTCACGTCGATTTCACGCTGCTTATCCTGCCGCGTGATTTGCGAGGGCCCGGTTCCCGTGGAAATATTTGCGACTTCGCTCAGCGGAAAGGTCGGCAAGGAGTATGCCTGGCCCGGCGCGGCGCTTGTGGTCGTGAGCAGCGAGCCGCTGCCTCCGCTTGAGCCGCCGCTACTGTTGGTACTACCCGATGAAAACGCTGAACTGTTAGATGTGGAGCTGTTGCCTGCGCCCGCGACCGTTGAGGGCACTTGCAGATCCTCTATCGAGGCAAGGGTCCGCCGCTGCGATGGCGGCAGCTGAACGATGATCGGGTATTGGGTGCCGTTGATCTGTAGGTAGGACGCAATGCTGCCGCTCGTCCCGGTGTCAATCGTTTGTGCGATCGACTGCGTCGAAACTCCGAGCTGCGCGGAAACGTTGCGATTTACCGAGACATTTAATAACGGTTGGGACGGCGTGATGCTGGTATCGGGCCGCGTCAGACCAGGAATCTGCGCAAGCTTCGGAATGACTTGGTCCTGTGCGATCGTGTAGAGCCGGTCCATGTCGGGCCCGTAGATTTGAATATCCAGCGCGTCTTGACCGCGTGAGATGATTTGCTGAACGATGTCAATCGTTCGCCCGAATGCCACCAGACCGGGAATTGGCTTTCCGAAGATCTGACGGTATTTGGCGAACTGAGGATTTGGAGCACGCGCCTGTGCGCCGGCTCCTGTACGCCGGCCGCCGAAGCTGCCGTTGAGCGCGTTCTGCCACTGCTGAACGAATTGTGCGGATCCGCTCGCGCTGACGTTTGGTTTGAGCGTTACGGACAGGCTTGCCACGTTTGATACGGACGTTGCGTTGAATCCGCCGGAGCTCCCGACTTGATCGCCGACGTCGACAACGCGCGGATCGCGCTGCAGGCGCCCCTCGACTTCCTTGGCTACGTTATTCATCACGTTGAGCGCAGTGCCGTTGGGCATGCGTAAATTGAACCGCACGTAGCGTGAAGGCGAGGCCGGGAACAATTCCGTTTTCACGGCGCCAAGGCGCAACGCCAGCACGGTCCCGATAAGCACGATTCCGGCAACCGCGAACACCTGGGCGGGGTGATCGACGCACCACTCGAGCCGGCGCCGGTACCAGGCGTTGAAACGCTCGTAGCCTTGATCGAAGCGCTGCACGAAGACGGCGTACCGCCCCTTGTGATGCCCATTGGTATGCGGCTTCTCATCGCGGAGCAAAAGCGTCGATAGCATCGGCACCGTCGTAAGCGCAACGAGCAGCGAGATGACGACGGCCACCATCACCATCATGGCGAACGGCTGGAAGATAAGGCCCTGCAGGCCCGGTATGAGCAGCAGCGGTACGAATACGGTCACCACCGTAATCGTCGAGGCAAGAACGGCCGTAAAGATTTCGGTGACCGCGCTTTCGGCAGCCTCCTTGATGTGCTGGCCGCGAGCGAGGTGCCGGTAAATGTTTTCGATGACGACGATGGCGTCATCCACGATGAGCCCGACGGCGAGCGCCAAGCCGGCCAGCGTCATCGTGTTGAGGGTGTAGCCGAACAGGTACGCCGCAAAAAGCGTCCCTAAGACCGAAATTGGCAGCGAAACGGCGACGATCAACGTAGATCGCCACGAATGCAGGAAGAGCAGGATGATAAGAATGGCCAGCACGGCGCCGTACATCGCCGTGTGCTCCAACGCGGTTACGGCGGCCGAGATGAACCCGCGCTGGTCGAAAACGACCGCGATGTGCATGCCCGGATACCGTGCTTCGACCTGTTTGATTTTGCCGTAGATGCCGTTGGCGGTTTGGACGACGTTGGCATTGGGCTGAGCCAGAATGGAGACGCCGACAGCCTCTGTTCCGTTGACGCGGAAGAAGGTGCGCTGCTCCTGAATCGAGTCGCTCACGCTTGCGACGTCGCGCATCAACACCGGCGCGCCGTTTTTCGTGGTCACGATGATATTGCCGACTTGCTGCGCGTTGGTGAACAGCTCGTTGGCCTGGATCTGGTATTCGTTGTTCGCTATCTGCACGATGCCGGCGGGCAAGTTCAGATTCTCTTGTCCCACGCGAGATACGATCTGGCTAAGCGTCAGGCCATAGCCGGCGAGCTTGTTTGCGTCCGGCTGAATCATGACGGCGCGCGTTTGGTCTCCGCTCACGCCAACCGACGCGACGCCCGCGATGCTGGAGAACTCATCCGAGAGCGTATTGGTCCACAAGTCGTTGAGATCGCGGACCGACATATTGGGATCCGTCACAAAGGTCCGTACGACGGGCAGCTGATTGGGGTCGAACTTGTTTACGGTCGGCTGCGAGAGGTTGGGATCATTAGGAAGCGAGCTGTAAATGCGCGCGACCTGCTGCTGAACGTCAACTGCCGCGGTATCGATGTTGGTGCCATAATAAAACTGAGCGGTGACCTGACTGCTGCCTTCCGACGAGGTCGAATTGATCTGTTGGATGCCGGGAACCCGACTGACGGCATTCTCGATAGGCCTTGTTATCAGCGTCTCCATTTGCTGAGGAGCGACGTTCGTATACGTGATACTCACGTTGACAACCGGCGGCGTAAAGCTGGGCAAGAGGTCGATCGGCAAGCGGGGAAAGGCGAAAAAGCCAAGCACGATGATCGCGGTAGCGATCATCGCAACGGTGACCCGGCGGGTTACTGCGAAGCGGGCAATTGACACAGGTTACTTGTTCTTCCCATCAGTTCCATACACAATCCCATGCGGCGATTAGAGGCGACTGAGAAAGCCTGCTTGCTTCCTCCTTGCCCCAGCCTTTACGCTATGTTATGCTAGCGCGGTTCCGAAGCGCGTTATGTGCTCGGACTCCTATCTCTGCCCGCGGCTTGGTCCACGGGCCGCCGCGGTGTGCGGTGTCCGAAGAGGATGATTACGACGATGGCTATCGACTACGAAGTTACGTATATTTTGCGTCCGAATCTCGAAGAAAACGAAGTGACGGAACGCACGACGGCGATCGCCGACCAGCTCAAGAGCAACGGCGCGGAAGTCATCGGGTTGGAGACACTCGGTAAGAAGCGCCTCGCATACGAGATCAACGATGTCCGTGAGGGCATCTACGCGGTCATGCGCTTTCGGTCTGAAGCGCCCGCCGCTCATGAACTCGAACGGCAGCTGGGCCTCAACGAGGACGTCATGCGCGCGTTGCTGATCAAGCTCGATAAGCGCGCAATTGCGGCGGAGAAAGCCGCACCGGCACCACAGCCTCAACCTCAAGTGTAATGCCACACAGTTGGCATCTCTGTACGCTATTCTGCGAGTGACCCGCAGACCTACGTTCCAGAAAGAGTAATGCACCATGGCGGCATCATTTAATAAGGTTATTTTGGTCGGCACCGTCGTTCGTGATCCCGAGATACGATACGTCGGTTCAGGCGCGGGGGTCACCAAGTTTCGACTCGCCGTAAATTCCAACAAACGCGAGGCGAAACCTGAAGACACGTTGTTTATCGACATCGTGGCTTGGGACAAACTCGCCGAAACCTGCAATACATATCTCAAGAAGGGTACGACGACGTTAGTCGAAGGCCGGCTTTCGATTCGCCAATACGACGACAAAGAAGGCAACAAACGTCAAGCGACTGAGGTCATCATCAACACAATGCAGATGCTTTCCTCACCGCGCGACCGCCAAGACAACAGCGGCGGCGATTCATTCGTAGCCTCTGCTGTGGCCCCCGGCAACCGTACCGACGACGGCCTAGACGACGAAATACCGTTTTAGTGCTATCTCTGCCAACGAAAAACGCCCCGCAATCGCGGGGCGTTTTTTGTAGCGTTCATGACGCGCTTGGACCTATCGTAGGAAGCGATTATCAAATGGATGATCGAACGAACGAACGATTCGAACCCTGACAGCGTGGGGGTGCTGCGGATTCAGCAACACGTTACGCGCCGGCACCAGAACGGACGGAACAAAGATTACAGCAGATTTACCGGCATCGAGCCATGAATCGCCGAGCCGCTGCGTTTCAATTTGATTGGTTTGCCAGCCAGGCGGAAGATCAGTCTCAGTTAATTCATCTCGTACAAGATCGTCGGGAAGGTCAATCTCGCAGAAGGGAATGGTGGTTGGTGCGTCTTCCGGGCGGGTGACGTCCAGATGTGCAAGCCACTCGAGCTGGGCCGTGGCGGGATGCTCCCCTGCATACGTGATGAGGTGGCCGCGCGTGTGCCAACGCCCAGCGACGTACAACCCGCCGATTCCCGTCAAATCGCGGTGCCGTGAAACGCGCCAAACGCGCACCTACGCCACGAGGCCGAAATACGATTGGAGCAACAGCTCCTCTACAACCCTCGCGCCAATGCTGGAGGCAAGCATTTCAACCGGCGCGCGATTGTCCAAGCGTTGTATTGGCTGCCTCAACCAACGTGCAGCGCGATCTTCGTCGCCAAAAACAAGCGCGGCGAGCGCAAGCATGCGTCCGAAGCGCTCGGCTCGGTCCGATTCCTCCGCAGTAAGATTCTCATTTTGCGCTTGGCGACGATGGAATGTGCGACGAGAAATTACCGAGCGAAAGATTTCGTGATCGGGGATACCATGCTTGACCAGCGCTTCAATAGATCGTGCCGGAAAGCCATGTTGCACGCAGCTGGCCAGTTCGAGCTCTGAATGAATGAGGCGCGCGTCCAGCGCCAACAAATCGCATGTGCGTGACAGCCACAATGCGAAAAAATGCTGGTGGTGCGATGGGGTGGTAGGCCTTTGACGCTGTGGGGGTTTTGCCATTTGCCCCTAGTATAAGGCATTTGGCAAAACGAATGCCATTGAAACTCAGCGAGCGGGCGCCTAGCTGCCGAAAAAATTGCGTCATTGTCGAATATGGGACCGGCCGTTCGACGATCCGGTAGAAC
>DASRSF010000110.1:0-2305 GCA_035656615.1 Vulcanimicrobiaceae bacterium
CCGGACCGCAACTTCCAGCCCTTTTCGCGTCAATTTGACTTCCCCGCGCGCGACGTGCTCCAAGTATCCGTCGGCGGCGAGTTTTTTGAGCATTCCTGAGACCGATGCAGGCGCAACGCCGAGTTCCGAGGCCAGGCCGGACGTGCTCACGCCGGGCCCTTCCCGCTCCAGACGGTACACGGCTTCCAAATACTCCTCGGTCGACTCCGCGAAATGGCTATGTCCGGACATGCGTTAGGTAGGCTTCGAGCCGCGAGTGGAGCGCGGCCTTCTGGCTCTGGTCCGCGAAGGCGGCATCGATCGCGTTCCGGACGAAACGCAGGAGCGTTTCTCGCGAGGTAACGCCTTCGACATACGCATATTCGTCGGTGATGCTCGTTCGAAATAGCGCGGGGTCGTCGGCGTCGATCGTGACGATGCACCCGCGTCGATCCAGTTCGACCAAAGCATGCGGCTCGTCGCGCTTTGCTACGCCCGTTCGCATATTTGAGGTGGGACACACTTCGAGCGGAATGCGGGCGCGCGCCAGCAAGTCCACTACGTTCGGATCGTCGATCGCGCGCAGCCCATGGCCGATGCGCTGGGCGCCGAGCAACTCCACTGCGCGCTGCACGCTTTGGGCGCCCGCCGCTTCTCCCGCATGCGCTACGCGGTACAAGCCCTGCTCGGCGGCGAACGCGAAAACGTCTTCAAACAATTCTGCCGGAAACTTTGCTTCATCGCCGCCCAAGCCGATCCCAATGACGCCGAGATCCTGCAGATCGGCGGCTTGCACCGCGGTCGCCATCGCACGCTCGACGCCGAAATTCCGCGTGACATCGAAAATCAGCGCAATGATAAGCCGATCGCGCACCCTATCAAACTCGCCGCGCATTGCGCGCACGCAAGCTCGAACATCGATGTCCGGGTGAAAAAACTGCCACACCGAGGGCGAAACGAACAGCTCGGAACGGACGACATTTTGCGACAGCGCATCTTCTACATACTCGTAGGCCAGACGGCGGTAGTCCTCGGGCGTCGCGAGCGAGCGGCTCACCGCCGCGAAGGTCATGAGAAAGTCGTTAAAGGTCGCGAAGTCGTAGACGCGCGCGGGGTCCGGCGTCGCCGGCACGGATTGCGGGGCAGCCTCTCCGCGCCGGTACGTAAGTGCAACCCCGTGCTTGCGGGCGAGGTCTATAAACGTGGCAGGTTGCAGCGTCCCTTCCAAGTGGCAGTGCAGCTGAACTTTTGGAAGGTCACGCAGGAATCGGTCGGTCATCGCACCGTATACCAGTCATCCCGGCGCGGGGTGGAGCAGTCCGGTAGCTCGTCGGGCTCATAACCCGAAGGTCGCGAGTTCAAATCTCGCCCCCGCAACCAGTGCAGGTCCAACAACAAATGCGTTGTTGGACCTGCTTCTTTTTCAGGCACCGGTTGTTGGCCCCAAGGCTTCGAGCTTATCACGACGAAACTGTATCCATTGCAGCAATGCGTCGAGCGCGGGGCAGATTGCTGCACCGGCCTCCGTCAAACGGTACTCAACGCGTGGTGGGACGGCTGCGTGAACAGTGCGTACGATCATTCCATCGCGTTCAAGCTCGCGCAGCTGTTGTGTAAGCACCTTTTGCGTGATCCCCTCTACGGCCCGCTCCAGTTCGCTGAAACGCAATACGGTCTTATCGAAAAGCGCGAAAAGGATTTCGGACTTCCACCGGCCGCCGATGATCGCGATTGCCTCATTCACGCCTGACGCGGCGAGTGCAATGGGGTAGCCCTTACCGCCAGGTCGGTAACGCACATCGCGGTGGCTAGACGCCTGGCTCATGGGCCGGCTATCCTTCGTGACATGAACGATTCATTCGCACTTCCGGCGGCAATCGCCGCTTACGTCGACGGGATGAACCATGGAAGCATCGACGAGATGGCGGCCGGATTCGCCTGGGGCGCATGGGTAAACGACGAGCACACCGAGCACATCGGTGATGCCGCAATACGCAAATGGCTGGAGGGTGCCCTCAAAGCCCAGGTGCGCCTAGCGGTTCGCAAGGTACGGTCAAATGGCCACGCGCAAGTCATTATCGACGGTGAGATCGATGGCCAATTTCCTCGTGATGGACTCCCCGAACACATTGTGCTCACGCACTATTTCTCACTGGAAAACGGGAAAATATCGCAACTCATCATTCTCTTGAACGACGTTCATCGATAAAGGGGTCCGAACGGTGCCGAGCGGAGAACCGCCAAGCATCAGCGACGGGCGCAACGCAAACTGCGGCCGGCGAGTATTGCGGAAGGCTAGGACTTAGCTATTCGGCGCGTCGCCGTC
>DASRSF010000111.1:0-9108 GCA_035656615.1 Vulcanimicrobiaceae bacterium
CGGACGCGAAGGTCCGATCGTGCAAATCGGTTCAACGATCGGCTCGGCACTCGGACAGCTCGTGCGCGCACCTGCCCCAATTCTTCGAACGCTCGTCGCCTGCGGCGCCGCTGCAGGCGTGTCCGCAACATTCAACGCGCCAATCGGGGGCGTCTTTTTCGCCAGCGAGGTCATCCTTGGCGATTTTGCGCCGCGATCGTTTGCAACGATTGTGGTTTCAAGTGTCGTCGCAGCGGTGATTGGACGTGCGCACTTTGGAAATCACCCCTCGTTTACCGCCTCGGCCTTTTACCTCGTTTCGCCGGCTGAGCTTGGCCTCTATGCACTTCTGGGCGTTCTTGCAGCCGCGTGGGCTGCAGGATTCGTGCGCCTGTTGTACTTTTTCGAGGACACGTTTGACGCGTGGCGCGCAGGCCCAATACTCAAAGCTGCCGTCGGCTTCGGCGCCGTCGGTGTGATCGGCATCTGGTTTCCGCAAGTTTTCGGCGTGGGATACAATCACGTCGACGCGATGCTCGCCTCGCACGTACCGGCGGGGCACTCGTTCGTGCTGGCGGTATTGAAACCGCTTGCGACGTCGTTGACGCTTGGAGCCGGAGGCAGCGGCGGTGTATTTGCGCCTTCGTTGTTTGCCGGAGCAATGTTGGGCAATACATTCGGCGGCCTCGTGCACGGCGCATTTCCAAGCTGGACAGCCGGCTCCGCTGCCTACGGGCTGGTCGGCATGGCGGCGGTGTTTGCCGCGGCCGCCGAAGCACCGATAACGGCGATTATGATCGTATTCGAAATGTCGAACGATTATACGATTATTTTGCCGCTGATGGTTTGCACGGTTATCGCCACGCTCATCGGAAGACGCCTTCTCGGCTACACCATTTATGAAAGGAAACTTGTACGCCGCGGCATCGACTGGGCACGCGTGCGAAAGCCGCGACCGTTTACCCGCGTACTCGTGAGCAGCGTGCAACGCGAGCCGCCGTTCGTTGCCACGGTGATGCAGCCGATTCGCGAAATCGCGCAAAACCTTGAGCGCAGCCCCGAGTTTGTCGTACCAGTAGTTGAACAAGGCCGTTTCATCGGTATGGTCACCGCATCCGATGTTGCCGCGGCGATGCTCGCGCATCCAGGCGCCCGAGCCGGCGATCTAGCGCAGCCCGTCGGTGTGACCCTTGGCTCCGCCGACACACTTGAAGAGGCGGCTGTTGCAATGGCGGAACCGCACACCGCCCTTCTCCCCGTCATCGACAAGACCACCGGTAACCTCATCGGCATCGTAACGCGCCGCGACGTCTTAAACGCCTACCGCGGCCGCTCCGACATATAAGCGCGCTTGACGGTGGCGGAGGGGTGGACCTATACTAGGTGGCTGTGCCCCGGAACGCGCACCATAGGCGCGTCACCAGAGTTTTAGGAGAGCGATCAGACCATGAAGCGGACCTTCCAGCCGCATAACCGCCGCCGTAAGCGCGTCCACGGCTTCCTCGAACGCATGTCGACGAAGAACGGCCGGCGCGTCATCAACGCGCGCCGCAAGAAGGGCCGTAAGCGCCTTACCGTCTGATGCGCCCGTTCGCCAGCCTGCGGCGGAAAGCGGATTTTGCCCGCTTGCGCTCGCGTGGCCGGCGCTTCGCGACCCCGCACCTGACCTTCTTTCGCAGTGAAGCCGGCGCCCTCGACACCCAATCCTTAGTCGGCATTTCGGTTTCGAAGAGCGTAGGAACGGCCGTGGTGCGCAATCGGGTCAGGAGACGTCTCGCTGCCTGCCTGCAAGATCATCTGAGCGGCGACTCCCGCATGCGGCTGCTCATTTCTGCCCGTCCTTCCGCCGCCGCCGCGACCTACGAGGCGCTGTGCGAGCAAGTCCGCCGGGCGATCGCTTGATTTCCCGGGTCATCGTCGCTGTGCTTGGCGCCTACAAAAGGTTCGTTTCGCCGCTCCTGCCGCCCGCATGCCGTTTTTATCCGAGTTGCTCGGAGTACGCGATGGGCGCAATCGCGAAACATGGCCCGTTGCGCGGGGGTATCCTGGCAGCAAGGCGGCTCGCGCGGTGCCATCCGTTCAATCCCGGCGGATTCGACCCCGTTCCCGAGCGGTTACGCCCGTCTCCCTGAAAGGTAACCCTTGCACGTAATTCTCGCCACGTCGTGGCTCGATCCGTTCACGCATCTGGTTGCGTACGTCATCGGTTCGATTGATTCTGTCGTCCATAACCGCGGCTGGAGTTTGGTCCTGTTCGCGGTGCTCCTGAAGGCCATTACGTGGCCGCTCAACGTCAAGCAGTTCACGGCGATGATGAAGATGCAGCAGGTTGCACCGCAAATCAAACGCTTGCAAGAGAAGTACTCCAAAAGCGATCCGCAGCGTTACCAGCAAGAGACCATGGAACTCTATAAAAAGCACGGCGCCAATCCGCTTGCCGGATGCTGGCCCATGCTGGTCTCCTGGCCGTTTTTTGCGGCGGTGTATTATGCAGTAACACTTCCGGAATACCGGCCGCTGTATCAGGGGCAGCACTGGCTTTGGATAGGCTCCTCGTTCACGCAGCATCTTCCGGTTCTGCCGATGTGGCATTCGCCGCTGCTGGCGACCAGTTTAACCGTGCCGGATCTCGTGCTGCTCATCGGCTACGCGATTTCGATGTACTTGTTCTCGCGTTACGCGACCATGCCGTCAACGGATCCGCAGCAAGCACAGATGCAAAAGATGACGGCGATATTCATGCCGCTGATCTTCAGTTACATGGGTTTTCAGGCCAAGTGGCCCGCGGCGATGGTCTTGTACTGGTTCTCCTTTAACGTATTTACGATGGCGCAGCAGTTCTTTCTGCTCAAGAAATATCATCAACCGCTTTCGGTGCTCGACAACGAGCATGCGATCACCGATATTCCGGAGCCGGCACCCGCTGCGCCGGCCGTCGCGCGCAACGGAGCGCCGAAAAAACTCACGGCCGATGGCTCCAGGCGAAATTCCTCAAAGAAAAAGAAAGGCGCGAAGAAGTAGAGATGTTCGAAGACGATTTCGAGTTGGAGGATCAGCCCGGCGATATCCGCGATCGCGACGTACCGGGTCGCAGCGCACCGCGCGCCGGGGTCCGCCGCGGACCACGTCCGGGCAAGCCGGAGCGCGCAAACGGGCATGCGCCGCGCGCGCCCCGCGAGCGTGTCAAACTTGATTTTCCGGAAGACGCAAAACCCGCGCGGGACCTGCTGCAAGAGATTCTCACGCGCATGGGCGTGCCGCACGCCGAGATCGAGTACGTGCCTCGTCCCGAGGGCGAGTATTTGGAAGTGACGGGGCCGGACCTTGCGATGCTGATCGGGCGGCACGGCAACACGCTTGAAGCGCTCAATTTGATCTTCAACAACATTTTGAACGTAGGCGTGCGGAATAACCGTCGGTATTACACCATCGATGCCGAGGGCTACCGCGCGCGCCGCGCCGACCAGCTCAAGAATATCGCACTGATGATGCTCGAACGCACGATCCGCGAGAAGAAACCGCAGCGGCTGGAGCCGATGCTCCCTTCCGAGCGTAAAATCGTGCACTTGGCGCTGGCGGATAACCAATACGTCCGTACTGAATCCGAAGGCGTCGAACCCGAACGCAGAGTGGTCGTCTTTCCAAAATAACGTGTTTGACGACACGATTGCGGCGTTAGCCACACCGCCGGGTAAAGGCGCGATCGCCGTCGTACGAGTCTCCGGCCCTCAGGCGCGAGCGTTGGCTTCGCGCCTGTTTCGTTCTCGCGGCGCGCTTGAACCGCGAGCGGCAACGTATGGCACGGTCGTGGACGAAACCGGGAAGGCGATCGATCGCGGCATGGCGATTTTATCCATCGCGCCGCAGAGTTATACGGGCGAGGACACCCTGGAATTGCAGGTGCACGGGTCGCCGGTCGTGGCGCGCGAAGTTATGCGCGCGCTCATCGCAAGCGGTGCGCGAAATGCCGGCCCCGGTGAATTTACACGGCGCGCTTTTTTAAACGGAAAAATGGATCTGCATGCGGCTGCTGCCGTCGCGGACCTGATAGAAGCACAGACGCGTTCGGGCGCGCGCGCAGCTCTTGCGAATCTTGGCGCAGGACTAGCGAATCAGGTACGGGCACTGCGCGCACAGATCGCCACAATACTTGAGGAACTCGCGGCATCAATTGATTTTCCGGACGAAGTTCCGGACCCAGATACCGCAGCGCTCGATGCGCGCGTTCATGAGATCCTCACGGCGTTACACCGCCTGCAACACGACGCCGAAGTGGGGCGCCTAGTGCGTGAGGGCATTACGGTGGCAATCGTTGGGCCGCCGAATGCGGGAAAATCCTCGCTGCTCAATGCGCTGCTTGGCGAAGACCGGGTGCTTGTCTCGGAGATCGCGGGGACGACGCGCGATACGATTGAGGAATCGGTTGCAGTAAACGGCCTTCAGTTCCGGCTTATCGACACCGCCGGGATCCGCGAACACGCCGATCGTTTAGAAGCGGCAGGCATCGAGCGCACCCGCCGAGCGCTCGAATCGGCCCGCGTCGCGCTTGTGGTCATCGACGGTTCCGTGCCGATTGGTCCGGAGGCACAAAGCATTCTCTTGCAAACCGGCAAGCGGCCGCGCGTCGTTTTTGTGAACAAAGCGGACCTCGGCGATGCCGGCACACGCACCTTAAACGGCGTTGTTCATGTCGCCGGAAGCGTGTACGACGCCCGCAGCATCGAGCGGCTGCGAGCGGCCTTGGCCGACGTCGCCTTGGAAGGCGAGCATCCCGATGTGGAACGGCCGCATCTAGCCTCGCTTGTGGAGTTGGATGCCGTAGCGCAAGCGGTCGCCTCACTCACGCAGGCCTCGCAGACCCTGCGCGCCGGGCATCCGCCGGATTTGATCGCGTCCGACTTGGCGCAGGCGCACGCCGAGCTCGGTCATGTAACGGGCGATGTCGCGGGCGAGGAGATTCTGACCGCGGTTTTTGCCCGCTTCTGCATCGGCAAGTAGCGCTCGGCGAACCTTGCGGCCTTTGTTAGAATAGAGCGTCATGGACAGGGGTTTTCGCAGCGAAGACGCGGGCGTTATCGTTGTCGGCGGCGGGCACGCCGGCGTTGAAGCCGCATTGGCGTCGGCACGGCTAGGCGTCGCTACGCTGCTGGTCACGGGCGAGCCGCAGCGGATTTGCACGCTGCCCTGTAATCCGTCCATCGGCGGCAGCGCAAAGGGTCAACTGGTGCGCGAAATCGATGCGCTGGGCGGCGTGATGGGGCGAATCATCGACCGCTGTTCCGTGCACGCGCGATTCTTGAATGAATCCAAAGGCCCCGCGGTTCGCGCGTTGCGCGCGCAGGCCGACAAACCCGCATACGCGCGCATCGCGCTGGACGTGCTGCGCAACCAAAGCAACTTGTGCATAGTGCGCGGCATGGTCGAAGCGCTTATCGTAAGCGCGGGAGAGATTCGAGGCGTTGCCTGCACTGACGGCTCGAAGTACTTTGCGCGGAACGTTGTTTTAGCGACGGGAACGTTTTTGGGTGGCAAAACATTTCGAGGCAGCCACGTTCAGTCAGAGGGACGGTTTGGTGAAGCACCCGCAATTGGCTTGGCGCACGCGCTGCGCGAGCTCGGTTTTCCGACCAGGCGCTTAAAGACCGGCACGCCGCCGCGGGTGGATCGTACGAGCGTCCATATCGATCGCATGCAAATGCAGGCGCCCAGCAGCGAACCGCTGATGTTTTCATACAACAGTGCGCCGCAGTTCGCAGGCCCTCAGCTGCCGTGTTTTATTACGGAAACCAATGCGCGCACGCATGAAATCGTGCGTAAAAACCTGCATTTATCGCCGCTTTACGGGCTGGATCTCATTAAAGGCATCGGTCCGCGCTATTGTCCCTCGATTGAAGACAAGGTCATCAAATTCGCGCACAATCCGACACATCAGATCTTTATCGAACCCGAAGGCTGGGACGAGCCCACATGGTATGTTGGAGGTTTTTCGACCTCGTTGCCCGCTGAAGTGCAGTTAGAGATGTTGCACACGCTGCCGGGGTTGGAAAACGTGCAGATGATTCGCGCCGGTTACGCGGTCGAATATGATATGGTGCCGCCGACGCAGCTACGCGACACGCTGGAAACGCATCGCCTCAAGGGCCTGTACCATTGCGGTCAGCTCAACGGCACTTCGGGATACGAAGAAGCGGCCGCGCAAGGATTAATCGCGGGCATCAATGCGGCACGCGCGGCGCAGGGCAACGAACCGGTGCGGCTGCGTCGCGATCAAGCGTACATCGGCGTAATGATTGACGATCTCGTGACCAAAGGCGTGGACGAGCCGTATCGCATGCTGACCTCGCGTGCGGAACATCGTGTGGTGCTGCGTCACGACAACGCGGACACACGTTTGACGCCGATTGGACGCGCCGCCGGGCTAGTGAACGACGCCGACTGGCAGGCGTTTTCAGAGCGAAGCGCCGCGCTAGAGCAGGTTTCAGCACTATGCAAGACCACGCGTATCGGCGTACGGACAATAGGGGCGGAAAGTTTTGATGCAGGCGCGTCGGTCGCTGATGCGCTGCGGCGCCCCACGCTGAATTTTTGCGATGTAGCGTTCGCCGTAGGGGATCTTCCGGATGAAATTGGTGAGCGCGCGGCCATCGAAATTAAGTTCGAAGGGTACGTGCGGCGCGAACATCTTGCCATCGAAAAAGCGGCGCGCACCTTCGGCGTAACGATACCGGAGACGTTTTCGTACGAGGGAATCACCGCGCTGTCCAAAGAGGCACGGGAGAAGCTGCGCGCGCAGCGACCCGCCACACTCGGCGCCGCGAGCCGTATTCCGGGCGTAACACCGTCCGACGTCGCAATCATCGGCGTTTATCTGCACCGGCAGCCCGCGCCGGCGTGAGCGCTCAGGAGCAGTTGGCGCAGCTGCTCACCGATGCCGGCGTGGGGAGTGTCCTCGCTGTGCGCTTAGCGGAGTACGGAAGCCGCTTGCTGGAAGCGAACCGCCGCGTCAATTTGACGGGTGCACGAACGCCTGAGGAGTTGCTGCCCCATCTCCTCGACAGTCTGACCGTCCTGGCGTTCGTGCAAGAGCCGCTTATCGATGTCGGCTCAGGCGGCGGTCTCCCCGGCATTCCGGTGGCGCTTGCGTTGAATGTTCACGTGACCTTTCTCGAGTCCACCGCGAAGAAAGCCGCATTTCTTGGCGAGGTCGTGGCCGAATTTGGTTTGGCGGGCGAAGTGTTCTGCGAGCGGGCGGAAGACGCCGCGCGAAGTCCCTCCCTCAGGGAATCGTTCGGAAGCGCCACCGCGCGCGCCGTATCGAGCGCGCCAACGACACTCGAACTTACTGTCCCGTTCCTCCGGATCGGCGGATGCGCCATTTTACAGCGCGGGGTTATGGATCAGCGCGAACGCGACGCCGTCAGGGACGCCGCGCCGATGCTGGGCGCAGCAACGGTCGAGGAGCACACCGTCGGCGGGCAACGCCGCCTCCTCATCGTCCGAAAGACATCCCCAACTCCAACCAGGTTCCCTCGCCGCACCGGCATCCCAGAAAAACGCCCCCTCTGCTTTTAAAACCCACGCCCCCAACCGCCAGCCACGACTGGCAGATCGAACGTCAACGTTCCACGTAGAACACCCACACATTGTCATCCTGAGCCCGTCGAAGGACCGCCGAGCCTGTCGAGGCGCCCCACGTCTCAGGACAGATCACCGCGATGTGTCAGCGCCCAAGCAACAAGCACTCTGGCGGTTGCGACCTCGGCGGGCTCGGCTGCGCTTCGACCTGCTTAGGATGAAAGGTGTGGGGCTGGCCTCGACAGGCCCGGCTGTCCTTCGACGGGCTCAGGATGACAAGATGTGGGGGTGGGCCTCGACAGGCTCGGCCGTCCTTCGACAGGCTCAGGATGACAAGGGGTGGGGGCGGCCTCGACAGGCTCGGCTGTCCTTCGCCGGGCTCAGGATGACAAGGGTGGGGGTGGCCTCGACAGGCTCGGCTGTCCTTCGACGGGCTCAGGATGACAGGTGCAGGGGGCGGCGGTGGCGCGGTGCTCTTTTGCGGCCTGGATGACGAGCGGGCGGGCGGCAGGGGCTCTTGGGCGGTAGTGTTCCACGTGGAACAGATGGGTGAGCGGAACCAGAGGTTTAGAGGTGGGTATGCTAGTTGGGAATAGTCATGCGGGATTCTGTTCGTCATTTGCTTTTTTCGGTGGTTGCGCTTACCATGCTCGCCGCCGTCGTGCTCGCTTCGCACCTGCAGTAGCTCTTAAACGGTAATAGACGGTTACCGAAGCGGCGGTGGGTTGCGTAGCGAAGCGCGTGGGATTCGCATGTTTGAGCCGCTTGCAATCGATCGCCGACTTGCTGATGCGCTGCCGAAAGGCAGCCTTTTTGCGGTCGGCGGACGCGTCCGGGATGAAATTCGTCGGGATTTAGACGCCGCCGATGTGCCGCTTAAGGACCTGGATTACGTAGTTACCGGGATCTCCGCGGGGGATCTGGAGCGCCGGCTTCGGACTCTGGGGCGGGTGGATCTCGTGGGAGCCTCGTTCGCGGTGTTCAAGGTTACGATGGACGGCTGCACCGTTGACGTTGCGTTGCCGCGGCGTGAACGTTCGGTCGGTGTGCGGCATCGCGATTTTGAAGTCGAGAGCGGGCCGGACGTTTCGTTGCAGGACGATTTATCGCGCCGGGATTTTCGCATGAACATGATCGCGCGCGCTTTGCCGGGCGGTGAACTTGTCGACCCGTACGGCGGGCAAGCGGACATCCGCGAACACCGCATCGATATTCTTACGCCGAAAACGTTTGAAGAGGATCCGTTACGCATGCTGCGCGCGGCGCAGTTTGCCGCGCGCTTCGGTTACCGGTTGACGCCGCAAACGCTCGAAGCAATGAAGCAGGCTGCGCCGCTGGCGCAAACGATTTCGGCGGAACGCTCGGCCGATGAGCTGACGAAGCTCATCGTGCAGGCGCCCAAACCCTCGCTAGGCTTGCAATTATTGGCCCAAACGGGCGTTTTACGGTTTATTTGGCCCGAATTGCTCGAAGGCCAAGGCGTCGAGCAGAACGAGTGGCACGCGTACGACGTGTTTCGACACAATCTTGAAACGCTTGATGCGGCACCGCCCG
>DASRSF010000112.1:0-15470 GCA_035656615.1 Vulcanimicrobiaceae bacterium
ACGCGCGTCATTAAGTATCTCGTGCGCTGCTTTAGCACCGCGCTCGTTCATACGCGCGAATGAATCATCGAAACGCGGGCTCCTGCTTAAAGCAAGAAGTGTTTTGTCAGGAACCGTAGGCCAAAGGACGGTCATGACATCGAAGATCGATACCTTCCGGCTGGAAAGGTGCAGCACGGCCCCCGCAGTTATAAGACCGCTCTCTTCAAAGCCCGGGCTTAATAGAACGTCGGGAGAAAAGGCGCGGCTCAAGTACATCAGGCGTACGCGCAGTGCCTGATCTCGCGCTGCGTGCAGCAGCAAACTCTTTACGCCGGCCGTCATTCGTACGCCCGGAACGTCGTCCTTGAGCATATCATTTAGGACTTGATTTAGCGCCGGGGCAACGTTTTGGTAGTCACGCCCGAGCGCGCTCAACGGCGGGCCGTCTAGAAGCGCGGTTACGTAACTTTGCCCGATGCTCGTGTAGCGCCATGCCGGATGTGCCGCAAGCCATCCCATCGATACCAATTGCAAATCGACGGCGACGGACGTGCCGAACTCGTATATTGCTTGCGGTAATGACGCTCGCGCAGCATCATCGGGCAGCTCGCCCGAAACGTCTTGGTCCACGCCTTTTCCTTCCCCCCAGCTCGCCGCCGAGGCTGGTCAAAACCGTATCAGCGCAAACTGACGCCGGTCTTACGGTTGTAGCGTGGATCTATGGATGCAGGGTCGGTCGCGGGGCGGGTGCGGGCAGGTTCGGGAACGGTGCAGGGTTGTACGGGGTCGGCAGCGCTTGTGGTATCTGCTGCGTTTGGCCGCTTTGCTCGTCGCCCCAGCGGTAGACGACCACGCGGAATGCTTGCGCATCCTCGTCTCCGATGCACAGCAGATACGGTTTGGCCTCTATTCCGTTCTGACCGAGTTGTATCGACTGCGTCGAACCCCGATCGAAAAGAACGCGTAAAACCGTTCCGGAGTACATACTCAGCGAGGTACGGTAGTGCAGTGCATCAATGCGGTCGAGCCGGTACGCTTGGGCATTCCAAGCGCTTTGATCGCTCGTCATGTACACCGAGTCGGTGGCGGCGGTGGTGGGCGGAACTTGGACGGTAATGGTCAAGCCGACCCGTTTGCCGGCGCGAGTGTGTCCGCATCGCCCGGGCGGCGGCGCGCCAAGTTCGGGATTGGGCGCGGCGGGTGAGAGCGCCACCGAGAATTGATGCACTTGCGCGAGATCGCCCTCTTGCGGCAGAGGCTTGTGCGAGGTCTCGATCCGCGTAACAACGCCCTGCGCGTTAAACGTAATGCGGGCGAAGTCGCGCGTCTGCGGATTGCCCCAGACAATTGCCGCGTCGGGCGCAACGCGAAAACCGTCGCCCGTTGTAATGAAGAGCCATCCGCGTTCGTAATCCAGCACTTGCGCGGTCACCGTGACGCTTTGCGGTGCAGCACCCAATAACGCGAGCAGTACGAAGGCGGCGGTGAACAACGCGCGCACTATTGCGTAACCTGAATGACGAATCCCGGGCTCCAGCGCTGATTCCCGAAGTTAAAGTAGTAGGTTCGCGCGATGTCTATTGCCGAGAACGCGTTGATTCTCGCCCGTACGTCCAGAGTGAGGTCGTACGGCGGCTGGCCCAAATAATATGGATACTGCTGCTGGCCGATCACATTGAGCGGCGGCGCGGGGAATAATCCGGGAACTGGTTTGGGGAAGTCATTATGCTTGCGAGCCAAGACGTACGCGCTAAAGTTGGAGCCGTTGCCGTATGTGAGGTCCAGCGAGAGCGTGCGGAACGTGGCGAATCCTGCAAATGCCGCATATCCGTAAATCGGAACGCCGCCTATAACGGGCACGTACGACGGATACGCAAGGTTTTGCATCGTGCCGTAATAATCGCCGGTGTTGTTGACGGCATATGCAATGTAACTCTGAAAGTGGCGATCGAACGTCCGGCTAAGGCTGCCTGAAGTGAGCGCCGTATCGGTATAATGGCCCGACGAGTTCCAAGTCCGATTTTTTTGGAACGCCGCGTTCACGTAGTAATTTTTCGTGTCCGCCGGATTATTGCCGATCTTCAGTGAAGGAACGAACAACTCCAAACCCGCGAAATGCTGCCAAATCGAGCTATATGTTACGCCGCCGAGTTGCTGCAGGCCGAAGACGTCGTGTTGAACGCCCATCCCGGCATTCACCGCCTCGTAGAGCGGGAGTTTTCCGATTCTTTGGGTGAAGCCTTGCCAGTTGAGTTGCGCCGAAAAGGGGTGATTCGGCAGCGTTCCATGACCGTCGTATCCCTCAGGTTTGGGAGCGAGCATATCGTAGTTCGTCAGCGTCGTGCTCAGCTGCAAGAATGAATGCGGCAGCGCCTGGGTGGCTTGAATCAACGTCGTTTGCCCGGATTCGAGCGGTTGCGAAAGACCGTATTGAAACGTATGAAACGTCGTGAACGTGCGCAGCTGAAACGTATCGGACGGTTGATCGGACAGCAGCAGATTGAAGTACTTCGAAGGCTTGGTCATCGGGTTGATTGAGAACACCGCATAGGTTTTGGGGCCGCTTACGTGCTGCTCGAAACTCAAGTACGTTCCGTTGGTCGGATCGTTGCGCAAATGTACGGCGCTGATGGAGTTCGCGTTGCCCGCAAATTGATATGTCGCGTCGTAACTGGCGCCCGCGAGCGAGTTCGCTCCTAGATGCTGGTTATCCGAAAAATTGACGTAGTACGAAGGCGTCGGTACGTATGCGCCCAAGCCGTTGAGCAGATCGATCCGGTTGCCCTCAAAACGCACGTACGAGCGGGCTCCCACCGTCGCGGCGCCCGCGAGGAGAAACGGCTTGCTCCGGCCCAGATCCGGAAACTCGAACGTGTCGCCCGGCATTTCGCGCCCTTTGGCCGGATGAACGAAATCGCCGTTCATGAACGTCCACCGGTCGGGCACGGCGGGATCGCGCCCCGAGGCATCCACGGTTTGCACGATCGGTACAAAATAGATGCGGTTGTAGTCCAGAAAATCGGAAAGCGCGGCGCCGTCCTGCGAACCGGAGGCATTGACGACGTGTACATGGCCGGCGACCAGGAAGCGGTTCAACTTCAGATCCATCGAGAAGGCGTCGCCGGTGACGATCATGCCCTGGCTGGTGGTAACCCGGACCGCACCATCGGCCTCCAGCAGAAAGCGGTTGTAATAAAAGCGAACCGATCGGCCGCTAACGTGGATAACCGCAGGGCCGCTGGTATTCGTGAGTGCCTCGGCGGGCGGACAACACAAAAATGCCGTGACCGCCAGGGTCAACGGAAGCAAGAATCGCATCCAGCGTGCCAACTTTCGGGCTCTCAACCGCGCGACCTTTTCCTGCAGGCTCCCTGCATTGGTCCTCCGAAACGGCGCGCAGGAATGACCCGGTTTGTCACCATTGTCTTAGATTCTGGGGGTGTGGGCGCTTTACCGGACGCAACGCAGTACGGCGATGCACCAGGCGCGAACACGCTAGGCAACGTTGCCCAGCGCCTCGGCGGGCTCACAATGCCAAATTTCGAGCGACTCGGTCTTGGTTCGCTTACTGAAATGCGCGGAGTACCGGCAGCCTCGCGGCCGCGGGCACGCTTGGCGCGCCTTCGCGAACGCAGTAAAGGCAAGGATACGATTACCGGGCATTGGGAGATGGCGGGCATCATTACCGAGGTACCTTTCCCAACGTATCCGAACGGCTTTCCGCCCGAGATCGTGGAGCAGTTCACGGCCATCGCCGGAAAACCGCCGTTGGGAAACACCATGGCCTCCGGCACGGAGATCATTGAACGGCTTGGGCCGGAACACGTAGCGACCGGACGTCCCATCTTGTATACGTCGGCGGACTCCGTCTTTCAAGTAGCAGCTCACGAAGACATCGTTCCGGTCGACATACTGTATGCGTGGTGCCAGAGCGCGCGCGAGATGCTGACGGGACCGAATTGCGTAAACCGGGTAATTGCACGCCCGTTTACCGGGACACCGGGCAAGTTCATGCGCACCGCAAACCGCCGGGATTTCGCCGTTGAACCGCCGCCGAGCATCCTTGACCGCCTGGCGGGCGAGGGCATCCCGGTTCACGCGGTTGGAAAAATCTGCGATATTTATTGCGGTCACGGGATCGCCTCGTCTATCCGGGTAGGCGATAATACGGAAGCGATGGAGAAGACGTTCGAACTGCTCGAGCGCGTCGAACACGGCTTTATTTTTGTGAATTTGAACG
Source organism: Vulcanimicrobiaceae bacterium (assembly GCA_035656615.1). Classification (GTDB taxonomy): domain Bacteria; phylum Vulcanimicrobiota; class Vulcanimicrobiia; order Vulcanimicrobiales; family Vulcanimicrobiaceae; genus DASRSF01. Next base: position 4,223 of record DASRSF010000112.1, read on the forward strand.
ACTTCGATTCTAAATACGGACACCGGCGCGACGTGCGGGGCTACGGTCATGCGCTCGAATCCCTCGACGCGTTGATACCGCGGCTTGAGTCGCATCTTCGCGAGCGCGATGAAGTGATTTTTACCGCGGACCATGGGTGCGACCCCACCGCGCCCGGTACCGATCATACGCGCGAGTACGTTCCGTTCGTGCACGTCAGTTCTCGCCCAGGAGAGCATCTAGGCGTCGTCGATGGCCTTAATTACGTCGGCGAGACGGTGGCAGCTGCGTTTTGTCCACGTAAGGAGTCCGTCGCGTGATTGCGGAGCTTTGGGAAGAGACGCGGGCTCGCGAGGTTCCCGCCTCGTGGCTCCTGACCAAACGTGTGCTCGACGTAAGCCTTGGAACGCTTATCCTTATCGTTACCTTCCCGTTCATATTCGCAGCTGCCCTGGCGATCGTGCTTGTCGATCGCGGTTCACCGTTTTACGCGCAAGAACGCGTCGGCTTGAACGGCCGCCGTTTTCGAATGTACAAACTGCGCACGATGGTAAAAGGCGCGCACGACATGCGCCGGCATCTGCTGCATTTAAATGAGGCGGACGGTCCGGTTTTCAAAATCAAAAACGATCCGCGACTGCACCCGCTCGGCGCCTTCCTGCGCCGCACCAGTATTGACGAATTACCGAACCTGTTCAACGTGCTGCGCGGCGAGATGTCATTGGTTGGCCCGCGGCCGCCGCTGCCCAGCGAGGTCATTCACTACACGCCGTATGCATTACGTCGGCTTACCGTACTGCCGGGAATCACGTGCTTATGGCAGATAAACGGCCGGTGCAGCGTGTCCTTCGACGAGTGGATGGAGTTGGATAACCGGTACATCGACACGTGGACTCCGTGGACCGATCTTGCAATCTTGCTGCGCACGATTCCGGCGGTCATTCGAAAGGACGGCGCGCATTAAACCTGCGCTTCGGCTGATTGAACCCCAGCGCCGCCCGACCGATGCGGCGCTTGCGACCTCTGCACTCTTCGTCATCGCGGCCACGCTCGGTTCGACGATTCTGGGCTTCATGCGCGAGGTCGTAAACGCGCGGTATTACGGTACGCAGTGGGAAATGGACACGTTTCTTGCGGCAGCCGTCATTCCCACGATCCTTTTCGGCGTGTTCAACGGTGCGCTCGTAAGCGCCTTGGTGCCCACGTTTACCGAATACATCGCCGGCGGACATGACGACGAGGGATGGCGACTGGCAAACACGATCATCAACGGCTTATTTTTATTGTTGACGTTGTGCGCAATCGCCGGCTGGGTGTTCGCACCGGTCTACGTGCCGTTTATCGCGCACGGATTTCCAGCCCCGCAGATGGGTGTCGCTGTCCGCATGACGCGCTGGCTCATGCCAAGTATCGTGGCCGTGAGTTTGGCGGGCGTGTTCAGCGCAATCCTGAACGCGCACCATCGCTTTCGCGCCGCGTCACTTACGGGGATCGCCGTAAACGCCGTAACCATCGCTTGCGTCGTCATTTTAAATCATAAGTTCGGGATCTACGCGCTCGTGCTCGGTACGGCGCTCGGACTGGTCGCGCAGATGCTGGTGCAGGTTCCCGCATTGCTGGTGACCCGCAGATACCGGTTTATTCTCGATCTTCGTCATCCCGGTTTGCGCCGAATGTGGGCCATGCTGGGACCGATTATCGTGGGAAGCGCGGCGGGGCAAATCGCGATTTTCTTCGACCGGTATTTTGCTTCCACGCTCTCGCCCGGCTATATCGCGGGCATGAACTACGCCACCAAGCTCGTCGGTTTTCCGCAGCAGATCTTTGCCGCAGCGATTGCAACCGTGATTTTTCCGCTGCTGGCCTCGGAATTCGCACGCGAAAATCGTGCCGCCGTGGCAAAAAGTGTGACGACCGGGCTGCGCTTGGTGAACTTCATTACGATACCGAGTGTCTGCGCGCTTATCGTGCTGGCGTACCCGATGGTCCAGACGTTGTTCGAGCGCGGTACCTTTAAATCGACGGCCACCGATTTGTGCGCGGGATTGCTGCCGTATGCGGCGGTCGGTTTGGTCGCGCTGGCGGCCAACGTGGTGCTGACGCGCTGCGCCTTTGCGTGCAAGGAAACCGGTTGGACGGTCGGGATTTCCGTCTTTACCGTCGTCGTCAATGTGCTGCTTTCCGTCCTTTGGCTGCCGACGCTGGGCGCGCGCGGCCTGCTGCTTGCAAACTCCATTAGTCAGACGATGCAGGCGGTAATGCTTCTGGCGCTCGTGCAACGCTTGGTGCATCGCATTGACTGGGGGCTACTGGCTAGGTCCACCGCAAAAATATTGGTCTGCTCCGGCGTGATGGTGGGTTCGCTTCATTGGATTGCGGCACTGGGCGTGCGTCCCGATCCCAGTTTTGTTTCGCGGGCGTGGTTTTTGTTTGGACAACTGGCGATCGGCGGACTAGCGTTCATCGCGACGGCCCGGCTATTAAACGTCGAGGAACTTGCGACCGCCGTGGCGTTTATCATTCAAAAGTTTGCCCGCAACGTTCCAAGCCCGCCGGAGAACCGCGAGGCGCCGATCGCATGACCGTAGAGGCGATTGCGCTGCGGCGCGTGATGGGTCCGGTGCGCCGCGTGATGAGCAATGATTTCCTGCGCCATAGCGCGCTGTTGTTCATCGCGACCTCACTGGTGAATTTTCTTAATTACGTTTTTAATTTCGCGTTGAGCCGGCGCCTTGGCGTTGAGGGGTTTGCGACCCTTTCCTCGCTTGTCAGCCTGCTGATGATCCTTTCGATTCCCACCGGCATTCTTTCGCTTATCGCGATAAAATACGCAGCGACGTATCATGCGGCGGGGGACGCGCAGCGGATACGCAAGCTTTCTCTGGCGTTGCTGAAATGGACATCGGCTGCCTCGGTAGCCGCCTTCGTTGCCGGGATGGCCCTTCGCAGCCAAATCGGGACATTCTTACATATCTCGGACACCGTGTCGATAGCGTTCTGCATCGCCATCATCGCCGTCGGCTTAATCACGCCGAGCGTGCGAAGCATTCTGCAGGGCGAACAGGATTTTCTCCGGTATTCGATCTCAGCACTCCTTGAAACGTTCTTGAAGCTTGCCGCCGCAGTGACGCTTGTGTATGCGGGATTCGGCGTGCGGGGCGCAATGCTCGGCTGGACGGCGGCCACAATCTGCGCGCTGGCGTATACGGTGTGGGCGGTATTAAAGCGCCATGGCGTGCCCGCCGGTACGCAGGTACAGCTTGGCATCGATCTGCGCCGCCTGCTTCAAACCACGGCAGGCGTCGGCCTGGCGACGGCGTTCTTGACGTGTTTGAGTTTCATGGACGTATTGCTGGTCAAACATTATTTTGACGCTCGCCAAGCTGGGCTGTACGCCTCGGTGAACCTGACCGGGAAAGTACTCTTGTTTTTGGTTGCATTCGTCCCGGCCATCGTGCTTCCCAAAGCGGCCGCGAAAACGCAGTTGCGTGAGAACGCAACGCCGCTGCTGCTGCAGGCGTCGGCCCTTACGCTATTGTTGACGCTGCCGATCTTGGCGATATTCGCCATTGTGCCGGCCGGCGTCATCCGGGTGCTGGCCGGCATCGCGTTTGTTCCGGCGGCTCCCTACGTTTTTCAATACGACTGCGCAATTGCGCTACTGGCGATGCTCACGCTGCTGGTAAATTACAACATAGCAATCCACCGCTTCGCATTTTTGCTTCCATTGGGCTTGCTGCTTATCGGCGAGGTGACGGCGATTGCGCTTTACCACCGTTCGCTTTGGGATGTGGTGCACGTGCTCATTGTCGGCAACGCGCTTGCCGTCGGCGCTTGCGCCGGAAGTCTGCTGTACGTTCGCCGCGAAGAAGCGCCGCGCGCGCAGGCCGCTTGATGTCGCCGCGTTTTTCGGTAATCATTCCCGCGCACAACGAAGAGTGCCGCATCGAAGCAACGCTGCGTGATTATTCGGCCGTTTTTAACGACTCCGAAATCATCGTCGTGCTCAACGGCTGCACGGACCGGACCGCCGCGATCGTGGCGGCGGTTCGAGCCCAGTGCACCAATATTTGTGCGATAGAAATAGAAGAAGCGGTCGGCAAAGGGGGCGCGGTGCGTGCCGGATTCCTGATCGCGCAGGCGCCGGTTGTTGCGTACGCCGATGCCGATCATGCGACCACGGCAGCCGAAATGCGGCGCCTTTGCCAGGATCTGGGAAATCGTGATGCACTGATCGCCTCGCGTTGGCTGCCCGGCGCGGTGGTCAGCACGGTTCAACCGTTCCGGCGAAGGATCGCCAGCCGAGCGTTCAATGCGATTATTCGTGTTCTGTTTGGCTTCAAGTATTCCGATACCCAGTGCGGCGCAAAAGTCTTTCGCGCGGCTTCCATCGCTCGAATTCTGCCCTATCTGGAAACGGCCAACTTCGCATTCGACGTCGATCTGCTGTTTACGATGAAAGCGGCGCGGATGTCGGTCGGCGAAGCTCCGACGGTATGGCGCGACGTCGGCGGTTCCAGCGTACAGCTGGTCCCGGCTTCAGCCCACATGCTGGCCTCGGTATTGCGCCTGCGTTTCAGGCACTCGTTCATGCGCATCGTTATCCCGCTCTTCGACCGGCTTTTCCCCACCAGGCCAATGCGAGCGCACGACGGGTTTCGCATTCTCATGCTCAATTGGCGCGATCCGATGCACCCGCAAGCCGGCGGCGCGGAGATTTATCTGTATGAGATGGCCAAACGCTGGGTTAGCGCAGGACATAGCGTCGAGTGGCTCTGCGCTTCGTTTCCGTCCGCGTCCAAACGTGAAACGCTGGACGGCATACGCATAACGCGTGCCGGCAGCGCTCTGACCGTTTACCTGCGGCTGCCTTTCGAGTATGTACGCAGCTTTCGCGACCGCTTCGACGTGATTATCGACGCCGAAAACGGCATTCCGTTTTTTTCACCGCTGTTTTCGATGAAGCCCAAGATCGGCGTCGTGCACCACGTGCACAAAGACGTCTTCAAGAAGCACCTAGTTTGGCCGCTTGCCGCCATTTTGACGTGGCTCGAGTGCAGCGTGATGCCCCGCGTCTACCGCAACTGCAAATTCGTAGCGGTATCGGAAGATACGCGCAGTGCAATGGTGCAGATCGGTATTCCGCGCCAGTCCATCGATATCGTTCGCAACGGTGTGGACGCCGGCTTGAAGCCTGGGCCGAAATCCGCCGAGCCGTCGATGCTGTATTTGGGGCGGCTAAAGGCATACAAACGCATCGAGCACCTCATCGATGCGCTTTCGCGCGTGCGCGAGCGGGTTCCGGACACCGTGCTGCACATCGCCGGTGAGGGCGACCATCGGGGGCGATTGGAGGCGTACGCACGCGAACGAGGCGTTGAAGATGCCGTGCGTTTTCACGGTTTTGTCGATTCCCGGCGCAAACGCGAACTTTTGCAGGGCGCTTGGCTATTCGCGTCCGCCTCGGAGATGGAGGGGTGGGGCATTTCGGTTGCGGAGGCAAACGCATGCGGAACTCCCGCGGTTGCGTACAACGTCCCGGGACTGCGCGAAGTGATTCGACATGGATACAACGGCATTATCGTGCAAGCGGACGAAGATTTATCAGTGCCCATGATTCGCATTCTGCAAAACCCGCAACAGCGCGCGGAACTCGAGCGCAATGCGATCGCACGCGCCGCTGAGCTTTCATGGGACCGCTCCGCCGAGGCCATGATGGACGTAATCACGCACGCCGTCATCGGCGATCAACTTGGTTTGGTGCGTCGCGCCGGGCAATGGAATCTGGTGAAATCGCGCGTTTGCGGTGACGGCACGCGTGAGGCCGTGCAGAAAGTTCTGGCGTGACTTTGCGGGAACTGCAAGCTAATTGGAATCGCTTGGGTGAAGTGGACCCGATGTGGGCCGTTTTGAGCGATCCCGCAAAACTGGGCGGTCATTGGGATGAAAGCGAGTTTTTCAGAACCGGTGAGCTGGAGATCGCCGCCGTGATGGAAGCGGTTCACCGCATTTTTCCGCAGATGAGGCGCGGCCGGGCGCTGGACTTCGGATGCGGCTTGGGCCGTCTGTCCCGTGCGCTTGCAAGCCGTTTCGAGTCAGTAACGGGCGTTGATATCGCGCCCTCGATGATTGCCGGCGCACGAACGTTGAATCAGGCGATTCCCAACTGCTCCTTCGCGCTCAACGAGCGTGAGGATCTGCGGCAGTTTCCCGATAATTCGTTTGATTTCGTCTATACCGATATCGTCCTTCAGCACATGAATCCGCGTTTCGCCACCCGCTATATCCGCGAATTCGTTCGCAGTGCCGCAGCGGGCGGGGTTATCGTCTTCCGGCTGCCCGACCGGCATCCGGCCCAATTCGACAAGTGGTTAAAATCGCTCATCGTTCCGTTTGTGCCGCTCGTTCCAAAGCGCATCGCACGGCTATATCTTCGGCGACATTATCCGAACGCGCCGGATGCGACGCTCGCGGAAGTTCAACGTCACCCCATGGAGCTGCACGGTGCCCGCAAGCGCGATGTTATCCGTACGTTGAATGCGGCCGGCGCAGCCGTTGCGCACGTTGAAGACGATTTCGGCGAAGGCTGGCGCAGCTTCAGATATTTCGCGCGCAAAACCTGACGTTACGGCTTGCGCGCGACGATGAGGTGATTCAGCACGTCGCGCGGCGTGCGAAGCATCGCGGAAAGCGCGACGGTAATAAGGTTTACGGCAAGGTATGCCGGAGCTTTGGTGGCCTTGAACCACATCTGCCCGCTAAAGGGCAGATGTTCGCCTGTGCAGAGAATCGCATTGTTGAATGCTTGCCCCGATACCACCACGCCTCTGCCTTGCGCACGCATAGCCACGACCGTAAAACCGGTTTCGGTTGCGACCCGGCGCAGCCCGATTTCCGTGTAACGGCGAAAATCGTAGGGTTCCTCATGGAGCGGCCAATACTGCGGTACGGTAAGAATCAGCATGCCGCCCGGGCGCAGCACACGGTACAGTTCGGCGAACGCACCCTCCGCGTCCGGCACGTGTTCAAGCACTTGCGTGCATAAAATGGTGTCGACCGATCCATCGGGCAACGGCACGGCGTCCGCCGATCCCGTGATATCCGCCGACGAATTCGTATCCGCGTCCAGGCCGATCCATTGGGTTACCTGCGAGCGGCAACGCGAATACGGCCGCTCACCGCAGCCGACGTCCAACAATGTTCCGCGGGCGAAGCGTTCGAGCGCCCAGGTAACGTCGCGGGTGAGCTCCCGAAGCAGCAGCCAGTCCGGAAAGAATACGGGCACGGAGGGCGAGACGCGCCGCTTCGGTTTTTTGTTGCGATCCGACATGGTGCCGGCCGCTGTTTTCGAAGGAACGTTGCGACGGCCCTACCAATACGAGCTCCTTCGTATGGCCCAAGCGGCTTTTCAAGTCACGGTTGGTATCCCGGTGTTCAATGAAGAGGCCAACTTGCGCGGGCTGCTGCAACACCTTGCCGCGCAGCCGGAAGTTTCCGAAATTATCGCCGTCGATGATTGCAGCACCGATACGTCGGCTGATATCTTGCGCGAATTCGCTCGCGTCGAGCCGCGTTTGCGCGTCTTCCATCCGCAGGAGCGCGGCGGTCAATTGGCCGCGTGGATACGAATAGCGCAGGAAAGCCGGAACGAAAAGATCGTTTTCATCGATGCGGACGCGCTGCCGGTGAGCGGCGCCGCCGGCGCATTATGCCAAAGACTTGACGAGCGCACCGTTATCGCAAGCGGACGCGTGCACGCGGCAAATCCACCCAAGCGCTTTCCGGCTGCGCGGTTTCGTGCAAACGTCCTGCACCGGGTACGTTCGTTAGGATTTCCCAAGGAAGCGATCATCGGCCGTTTTTTTGCCGTACGCCGGGACTGGTTTTTAAAAAACGTCGGCGCGACGGACATTATTGCAAACGACGCCTACTTAGGATGCCTGGCTCGGCGTCAAGGATACAACGCGGTGTACGAACCGGCGGCAGCGTGCCTCTATACCGAAGCGACTGCGACGCGAGATTTTGCAGCGCAGCGTCAGCGAGCCGATGCGGGTTATGCGCAGCTTCGATCGCTCGGGATCATGCAAACCGGCGATGAGCCGTCGTTTCGTCAGTACCTGGGATCGGTTGCGCGCGAGCTGGCCGCCGATCCTAGCGGCGGGATGCACTGGATCGTCCAACAACTGCGGTCCCGGCGTATGCGCGCCTATATTCCCCAGGGCCGCGATCTGGGCGGCTGGGAAACACAGCCGACGACCAAACAACGCTTGCAATGAGAGTCGCTCTCACCAGCCGGTTATCGCCCGATACGCTCGGCGGAATCGAAACGGTCGTGCGTCAATTGAGCCGGCGGCTGCAGCAGGCGCGCCCCGACTGGGACGTTCGCGCGGTATGGGCATTCGATCGAACATCGTTTTTCAGCTCGTTCCCGCTTTTGTGCGACGTAATAGCCGCTATGCGGATTGCGCGGCGAACGCGCGATGCGGACGTGGTGCTGGTCAACGGCGCGGAGTACGCGTGGCCGTTCGCCTTGCGAAGACACCGTGAACAAAAGGTCATCGTTGTTTGGCACGGCACGCGAGCTTTTGAAGTGCCGGCACTGGTGCCGCGGATGTCGCCGGCCGTGCGGCTCTACCGTTTGTTGGAAATATGGCTGCAGCAGCTCGCCCTACGCATCCGGCGGCAAGTCGCCGTTTCCCCGAGCGTGGTCGAGGAATTGCGAACGGCTTATGGTTTTTCCGCGCCCGTTCCCGTAATTGTCAACGGTGCGGATCTCTTACCGGCACAAGCGCCGTATGACGGTGCTTCGCGAGTCGTGCTGTGGATCGGAACGAATGCGCACAAGAAGGGACTGGATATCGCGTTGGAGGCCGTTTCGTTGGCGCGCGCATCGCTGCCGGATCTGCAATTGCGTGTGGTCGGGATAAGAACGCCGGCGGGTGCGCCGATGGCGGGCGTGACGTATGCGGGGTCACTGAGTCCTTCGCAGATGCAGGCCGAGTATGCGCGAGCGGCAGCGCTCCTTGCCAGCACGCGTTACGAGGCGTGCAGCATGTCGGTGATTGAAGCCCTCGCCGCCGGCGTGCCCGTGATCGCCTCGCCGATCGTGAATTGGATGATCGGCGGCGGCGGTATCGCCGTTCCTTCGATCACGGCCAAGGACTTTCGCGATGCGCTGCTGCGCTTCTTCGGCGCGGAAACGGACCGCGCGCGCATGTCCCATGCGGCGGCGATGCGGGCGCAGGTGTTTGATTGGAATGCCGCGGTTGCGGCGTACGCCGCGGAGATCGCATGACACGCGCCCTTACCTATTTGCTAATACTTGTGGCGGCGCTTGCATACCTGGGCGAGCTCGCGGTGAGCTATGAAGATGGTTTGCGCCACCGCGCGCGCCCGGGGATCGCGGTTACCGCAGGATCGCACGCCGCGGTTTCGCACGCAGACATCGACTGGTCCGCGCACGACGTCGTCTTTGATAGCCGCACGCGTTGGATGCGCGCTAGTTTCCCGTTCACCGAGTATGCGATCGACGGGATGCGCCGGTACGGCCGGCCTGCGCAAATTACGATACGCGGGACGCAGCCCCTCGGGCACTCGCGCAGCAGTTACATCGAAGTCCGCTTTAACGGCTGCGTAGCGGCGCGGCGGCGCCCGCCTTTTACGGCAGACTTTCGCATTGCGCCCGTACGTTGTGCGACATGGCCGTTCTCGTTTTGGCAAGTGTCCATACGGGCGTATAGGGTGACGTGGCGAGTGCACGCCGTTGAGCTCTCGTCGGGCGCAACGCAACTCGAGTACCGTCGCGAACGTGCCGAGCGTTTGGGTACCGAGGCGGTGAGGACGCATGGTATGGTCACGCCGGCCGCGGGCAACATTGTCGTGCTTGATGCGCGGGCATCCGGTATGCCGGCTACCGCGAGTTGGCAACTGCCGCTCTACGAGTTCTCGCACATCGGGCCGATGAGCCGCAAGTGTTCGCTGGATGTCTACGTCACCGGCTCGAGCATTACCGGTTCGTGGCGAGGCGGCCTTGCGCGAATTTGGTTCGATGGAAACCTTGTTGCCAGGATTCCGCTGCCGCACGGCAAGCGGGTTACTGCTCCGGTATTCTTTACGCCCCTGTACGCGCCGGCCGGTATTGAAGTGCCCGTTTCCGGCCCCAATGCATGCCGAAGCACGAATTGGTCCGTGCAAGTCGGGGTCGACCACGCCACATGGGCCATCGAACGTGTGGGCGTCGTCCTTCACTATGTACCCGCGAACTTGCTGGTTGCGCACAGCGGCGTGTTCACCGCGATCCTTGCAGCGATGTTGATTGGCGCGATTACGATAGCGTTGCTTCTGTGTGCGCGTGCGGTGCTGGTGGAATTCGGCGTGTGGGCGCTGCTCGGAGTTCTTGCGATCCTGGCCGCATCCTTGGTCACGCACGATCAATGGGATTTTCCGGTGTGGGTGCGATTCTCGAATCTCCTGGCTTTCGGCAATGGCAACCCTGCGCTGATGTGGGCGGGAACGCCGTTGTGGGCAATGTTTGCCGGCGCGCTGGCGCCGGTGCAGATGGCCGTCTATTGGTTCACCGGCAATCCCGCGACGCAAGCCACAACGTTGCTTTTAAAGCTTACGATTGCCATATGCGCGTGCTGGACGGCGTATGTGCTGGCGCGCATTGCTCCGCAACGCGACCGGCGAATACTGTTTTTTATCGCGCTGCTCTCACCGATGGGGCTGTACGACATTGCAGCCGGCTACCGCGAGCCCGTGGCCGCGCTCTTTGCCGTCTGCGGCATGACGCTGGCGATGCGTCGCAGTTATTGGTGGGCTACGCTGCTGCTTGTCACTGCCGGCTCGATCTCCGAGGCGTTGCTGCCGCTGATTCTGCTTCCCGGTGCATTACGCTTTGCGCAAAACGGCACACGCCGTTCGGCAGCGCTGCAGTCCGCCGGGATGATCGCTTCGGCGGGCGCCGCAATCGTCGTGCAATGGTTGATGCTGCCGCGCGGATTTGCGCAGACGGCGCTCGCCTTCCGAGCGCATTCCTACCGGTACGGAGAAGGTTCGTGGCTGGGTTTGTTGACCACGTTCCACGCCGTTCCCGGGTGGGTCGGAGAGCTGTGGTCAACGTGGATTACACTTGCGGTGTTCGGCGCGCTCACGGTGATGTTCGCGTACAAGTACGTGAACGCGATTCGCAACACCGCGCTTTCGGACGACGAACGTTCTTTGAGCGTGCTGGCCGCGGTCGCAGGCCTGGTCTTTGCATTTTTTTGCA
>DASRSF010000113.1:0-11371 GCA_035656615.1 Vulcanimicrobiaceae bacterium
TCGTGAGCCTGTCGAACGACAGCCGAGCCCCTCGAGGCCACGGCCGCCACCCCGGTCGCTCCGGCAAGCGACTCTCGCGCATCGTATTCGTTTGCCACCGCATCGACTTGCGCGAGCGTTAAACCGATGGCTTTGCCGATGTCGCGAATTGCCGAACGGGTATGATACGTTACCACTTCGGCTGCCATCGCGGCATGCGTGCGTCCATAACGGTCGTATACGTATTGAATGACTTTTTCGCGGTCTTGGTGGGCGAAATCAACATCGATATCGGGAATCTCGGCGCGCCCTTCGGACATAAACCGCTCGAACAGCAAATTCATTCCGATCGGATCGACAGCGGTTATGCCGAGCGCATAGCACACCGCACTGTTCGCCGCCGAGCCCCGCCCTTGGCAAAGCACGTCCATTTCGTTCGCGGCTCGAACGATATCCCAAACGATCAAAAAGTATCCGGCTAAATCCATCCTGGCGATCATGCCGAGTTCGTATTCGAGTTGCCGTTCCACCGTGGAATCGAGCGGCGTTCCATAGCGTTGCGCGGCACCGCGGTACACCAGTTCGCGAAGGTACGTTTGTCTGGTGTGGCCTTCCGGCACGGCAAAGAGCGGGAATTGCCCGGTAAGGCGGTCTAGCCGGAATGCGCAACGCTCGGCGATGACCAGCGTATTGCTGATTGCCTGCGGATAGGCAGAAAACACTTGCGCCATCATCCGCGGTGCCTTCAAATGATATTCCGCATTTGGACGAAGCAGCGCATCTTCCCGCGCCTGCGCAAGCGTGGTTTTGTGTTTAACGCAAAATACTACGTCGGCCAGGCGCGCATGGTCTTTACAGGCGTACATGACGCCGTTCGTAGCGACATACGGTAAGCCGAAGGTACCGGCAAGATCGATGAGCGACCGGCAGCGCCGCGCATCGTCGGCGTGCAAGTGGTGCTGCAGCTCGAGATAGAGCCGATCCTCGAAATACTCGCACAATTGTTTAATATATGATTCATCCGGATTGCCGCAAAGCGCAACCAAACCCTCGGTACGCCCTTGCAGATCTTCGCTATGCAGCTGCGGCTCGTTTTTCGCGCCGCGCAGTTGCCCCGTAGAAAGGATCTCGCAAAGATTTGCATACCCGCGCTCATTTTCGACCAGAGCGACAAGACGTTTTCCATTGGAAAACTCGAGCTCGCTGCCGATAATACCGGGGAGTTTCTTTTCCGCCGCGGCACGCGAAAACCGCACGGCGCCGTAGAGACCGCTTCGATCGGTAAGTGCAAGAGCGTGCAAACCTAGCGCCGCAGCCGCGTCAACAAGTTCTTCTGGATGCGACCCGCCTTCTAAAAACGTGAAGTTCGAATGACAGTGCAATTCCGCGTACTGCATATTTTGTGCCTTTAATCATATGCACCCCGAAGATACCAGTGGCTGCCTTGGCGATAGATGCGGCAAAGCATACCGTCATCGAGCAAGACGTCGTACTCGTCGCGTTCTATGGGCGTATCGAACCAGCCGTCGTCAACGCGCCAGGGCCCGGCGCACTCCACTACGCGCTGATAATACTGTTCGTCATGCAGGCAGACGCGAACCGGCATGTTTCCGCGAACGTTTACGCCGATTTCCCGCACCATGAGCAGGCGCAGTTGGGGAGCTATCCCGCTGGGTGACGGGGCACGTTGCGCAGCGCCGGGCCGCGGCACGAACGGATCGTACACGAAACGTTCTTCCAAGCACGTCGCGCGGCGGGTTCGAGCCCGATGCGGTACCGTTCCCGTTACGGCTTGCAAACGTGCCAATGCGACCGCAACGGCTTGCGGATCTGGTTCGTTTTGCGCAAAAAGCGTAGCCGGCGCGCCGCGCTCTTCCAAACGGACGACCTGCATGCGTAATCCGCTTACCGGTGCGTTGAACTGCAGGCCTTCGAGTTTGACACGCACGACGTCCAGAATGATGCGCGCCTCGCCGGCCGGTTCGGAAAAACCCGCGTCGAGCTCGTGCACATCGCCGTTCTCACATTCAAACGTTAGATGCACCATTCCGGCGGCTCGTCCCGCGCGTTCCAAATCGCTGCACACGCGCTCGGCTAAAATACGAAGTGCGAAGAGCACTTGTTCGGCTTGATCGGCACTGCCTTCGCCGTACGCGGCGGCATCAATGTGCAATTCGTGAGGACGCGGGCGAAACGGCGTAGGATCGATGCCCCGCGCACGGTCGTGCCACTGCGCCGCTGCTTTGCCGAAACGCCGCACGAACGGACCATGCGGTAATGCCGCCAGATCGCCAAGCGTATGCACTCCGAGCAAATGCAACCGCTCCGCCGTTTGCGTATCGACCGCGAGCACTTCGACCGGCAGCGCACCGGTGTTCCCGTCGGGCGCATACGTCAATGCCAGTGCCATAAATTTATTTTCCGCGACGGCGCAATGCACGGGCAGCTCAAAATCACGCAGCGCATCATGCGCGTGCCGCCCCCACTCCTGCGGTGCGCCGCCGATGCCCCGCATGTCGAGGTACGCCGTGCCTTCCCCGGCGTCATCGACCAGCGGCGAGAGCGCATCGAGCGCATCCAGCATGTCGCTCCACACCGCACTGGAGCGCTGCGCATCGTGGACCAAAACGTGCACGCCGCCCGCTGCCGCCCGCGCCTGCAGCACCGTGTGGCCGATCCGCGCGCCGAGCGCACGCGCTTTTACGTCGGCTTCGATGACGCGGCCACGGTCCGCTTTATCCGCAAGCACGGCGGGTTCACCCCAAGCGATGCCGGTAATGTCGCGGCGCGCAAGCGCCAAGCGAAACGACGGAATGTGCACGCACAGCAGTTGTGCGCTCATTGTATTTCCGCTGCCGCGGCGTGCAAATGCGCGACTGCTCCTGGAGAAGCGCGGCGATGCTTGAGGACGCGTGCGTCAATCTCGTATCCGCACAGTTCGCCCAGCACGCCATTATGATGCCACACCACGTGATTGATGCCGCATCGTATGCGCGTGGAAGCAAAATACCCGAGCTCGTTACCGGCATCTCTACCGAGCGCGAAGAGCACCGCTCCGGATTTTTGCGCCAAACCGCACAGGCGCGACCACACGGTTGCGCGCAGTGAGGCCGCCGGCATCGCCACTGCCGCAAATGCTTTGGAGCGCATCAGCACATCGGCACAACGAGCGATTTCAATCGCCGAATTTGCCTGCGCGAAAAGCGTACGCTCCAGCACAATGCCGGACCGGGCTAAATCCGGCGGATAGAAGCGGCCGCCGTCGCCGCCGGCAAACGGCGCTTCGACGATTGCCGCCAGCCCCGTACGCGTTACGCCGGCCAGGGTAGCCGCGAGCACGGCAGTACGGCCCGAACAGCCGGCGCCTTCAAGTGAGACCAGCGTGCCTGGGGCATAGCCGCCGCCCAGAGCCTGGTCCAATTCCGGCAAGCCGCTCGAAAGCGCGTCGGCCACCGAGGCGATAATACGCCCCCCGGCACGCGCGTCGAGTTCGGCTTTCAAGGCCGCGAACGTCGAATTTTCGGGTACGGAAGCCAGCGGTGAAGCGATCATGGGAGCATGATCCTAATCGAACATATGTTCGATGTCAATCTACCCAGACGCGGTTTAGTCCGAAGGTACCAAGCGGCCGGTCAGTTGCCGCAAACGCTTAGGCTCTGGAGTTCGGTAAGCGGGACTACTAGCTCGCTCGAAGAGCGGCGCGTAATTCATCGCGTACCACGTCTGGCACGATATCAGGTAATGGGCGGTGATCTTCTTTTGCAAACGCTGATAACGCTTCGTTCATTGCCGTTTGATACCCACGCCCCTCGCGTGTTGAGTCAAGTCACCGGGCGAGCCAGGCAGCGCAGGCCTTCGGTTGGGAAGTTGCGGTCCGGCGCCGTACCTAGACGCCAGTGAGTGAGGAACAGCGGACGCTTCGGGTTGGGATTGACGTTGGCGGTACGTTTACGGACCTGGTGGCTGCAGATACCGAAACCGGCGAGCGTATGATCGTTAAGTGCGCATCGACGCCGCGTGCGCCGGAGGAAGGCGTTTTGGCAGCACTCGACATGCTGTTCGAGCGCTTCACCGCAAAGCCGCGTATCGAATATTTGGCTCACTCCACCACGATTGCGACCAATGCGTTGCTTGGGCAGATGCATTTGGAGCTGCCCCGCGCGGTATTTTTGACCACGCGCGGTTTTCGTGACGTCATCGAAATCGGTCGGCAGAACCGAAGCGAGGTCTACAATCTTTTCGTAACGCGGCCCCGGCCGCTCGTCGCGCGCGAGGATCGGATTGCGGTTAACGAACGCATTGACGTGCGCGGTAATGTGCTCGTCGCGCTAACCGAGCCGGAAATTACGCGCGTGATTGAAGAAATTCGCCGCCGCGCCCCCCAGGCAATCGCGATCGGACTGCTGCACTCATATCAAAATGATGCGCACGAACGACGCCTAGCGGACGAAGTTCGGCGAGCCTTTCCGAATATTCCGGTAACGTCTTCTTCACAAGTCGACCGCGAATACCGCGAATACGAGCGCTTCTCGACAACCGTCGTGAACGCGGTTTTACTTCCCGTGGTTGCAAGCTATCTTGAACGTTTGCGCAATGCGCTGCGTAAACGTGGTATCGATCAGCCGTTATACGTTATGCAAAGCAACGGCGGAATGGTGGCTGCGGCTCATGCCCTTCGCCCGGCCGCATTGATCGAAAGCGGTCCCGCCAGCGGTGTGATCGCCGCCGCGCAGCTTGCCAAAACGTCCGGTACATCGCGCGTGCTGTCGTTCGATATGGGCGGCACGACCGCGAAGGCCGGCACGATTATCGAGGGCATGGTGCAGGTCGCCGGTGAGTTTGAGGCGGCGGGGCATACGCACAGCGGGCGCTCCGTAAAAGGCAGCGGATATCCGGTTCGCTTTCCATTCGTCGATCTCGCCGAGGTGAGCGCAGGCGGCGGCACCATTGCATGGATCGATGAAGCGGGAGCGCTTCGCGTGGGCCCTATTAGCGCCGGCGCGGATCCGGGCCCCGCGTGTTACGGACAGAGCGATCGCGCAACCGTAACCGATGCCAACGTCGTCCTGGGCCGGTTGAATCCGCAAGCGCTCGCGGGCGGAACGTTTCCGATACAGGCGCAGCGCGCGCACGCCGCCATTGGACATCTGTCGCGGCAGATAGGCATGACGCCCGACCAAACGGCAGCCGGTATCGTCGACATCGTCGACGCGCAGATGGCAAAAGTACTGCGCATCGTTACGGTCGAGCGCGGGCTGGATCCGCGCGACTTCGTACTAGTTGCATTTGGCGGAAACGGTCCGTTGCACGCGTGCGCGCTTGCCAGGGAGCTGGGCATGCGGCGGGTTATGGTGCCCGCGCAGCCGGGAGTGTTTTCGGCGCATGGACTGCTTACGGCGGATTTGCGTGCCGATCTGGTTCATCCGCTGCTGCGTGAAGCGCACCGCTTGACGAGCGACCAGGTTGACGCAGTCTTCCGCGAGCTGGAGACGAAAGGCAGCGAATTGTTGCGCGTGCAAGGCGTTCCCGAGGAACGCATGCAGTTTATCAGGGAATTCGATGCGCGCTATCGCGGACAAAGCTTCGAACTTACGCTTGCGCACCGTCGCGAGGGCGAATCCATTGCGGGCGAATTTCACTCGCTGCACCGCCGCCGCTACGGGTACGACGTGCCCGAAGAAACCGTTGAGTTAGTGAACGCGCGTCTAGGTGCGCTGGCCACGCTTCCCGAGCTTCCCGCGCACTCACGCAATAGTAACAGAACGCTGCGCGACCGAACGGCTCATCGCGAGGTATATATCGCCGGACGGCGGGTGCAAACGCCCGTCTATCGGCGCGAAGACCTTCCGGAAATCGGCACGCTTACCGGACCGGTGCTCATCGAGCAGTACGATACATGTACGTACGTCGCTCCGGGATGGGTTGCGTCCGAGCATTCGGCGGTCATGCTTTTAGAACGCAATGATTGAAACGCACACGCTTGAAGTTTGGGCCCGGGAGGCCATATCGCAGGAAACGCAAAAAGCTTTGGCTGCGCTACGGGCATATTGTGCAAAGCCGCGATCGGCCAAGCGTTTACATCAAGCGCGCAAAGCGCTTGCGCGTCTTCGGGCGGCGCTGCAAGACTTGAATGAGCTGGCCGGCAGCCCCCCGGCGTTTCGCGAGCGTATCGATGAGTTGCACCGCCGTGCAGGCAAGGTGCGCGACGCCGACGTTCAGATTCAGCGCATCGACGTCTATTTGGAGGATGCCGATCGCGAGGCGACGCTCGAATTATGCATGCTCCGGGACGCGCTGCGAGAACGGAGAGCGGGCGCACGACGTAAACTGCGGCGCGCGCTGCGCTCCGTGCCGGAGATCCTATGAATAAGCGCGGGCGCACACCAGATCTGTTTGCGGCCGATTCGCCGCAGTCGGCGATTCGGTCGTTATTACGGCTACGTTTTGCCGAATGCTTGGAACAGCAGCACGTGCTAAGCAGCCAGGACGACGATGCCATTCACGCCTTCCGCCTAGCGTGCAAGCGGCTTCGTTACGCGATTGAGCGGTGGCCGCAGGAATTGCCGCAACTGCAGCCCGCCGCGCAGCTGCTCTCCGAGGTTACTGATGAGCTCGGAAACGCGCACGATTGCGCGATCATCGCGGATCGCGCGCAAGCTTGCAATGCGAATGTCGTCGGGCGCATGGTGCAGTCCGATAGCCGCCGGTACGTCGCGCGCGCGATCGTGCGATGGCGCGCGGGATTCCGCGCGCAGGGAGCGTTTGCGCCGTTAGCCGCCTTTACCGCCTATCAGTGGAGCTTGAATGGAGCGCGCTGATTCCATCGATCCGGTCACTGCCGAAATCATTAAAAGCTCGCTGACGTACGCCAGCGAAGAGATGGGTATCGCGGTCCGCAACAGCGCGTATTCGCCGAATATCAAAGAGCGACTCGATCACTCATGCGCCCTTTTCGACGCCGCCGGCCGGCTGATCGCGCAAGCGGAACACATTCCCGTGCACTTGGGTTCACTGCCGTGGGGATTGCGCGCGACGCTAGACGTAATTCGGTCGAAATACGGCGGCGTGCAGCCCGGTGAGATGTGGGTGGTGAACGATCCGTACATCTCCGGCACGCACCTGAACGACGTCACGGTGATCCGCCCAATCTTTCACGACCGAGATCTCGTTGGGTTTGCGGCGAACAAGGCGCATCATACCGACGTGGGAGGGTCCGTGCCGGGCTCGATGTCCGCCGACGCGGCGGATCTCTTTGCGGAATGCTTAGTCGTACCGCCTTCGCGGCTGGTAATCAACGACCTCGCATCGGAACCGGTCATCGAACTGTTTCGTGCGAATTCGCGCAGCGCCGAAAGCCGAAGCGGGGACCTGCGCGCACAAATGGCGGGCAACTATACGGGCGAGCGGCGGATGCTGGAGTTGTACGAACGCCACGGCACGCACGTGATGCAAGCCGCGATCGAACGTTCGCTTCGCGACAGCGAGATTCGCATGCGCCACGCTCTGTCGGCACTGCCGGCCGGGTCCTACCACTATGAGGATGTACTCGAAGACCCGGACGGCAATCCGTCGATACGCATCGCACTCACGATGACCATCCGTCCCGGTGAGGTGCATTTCGACTACACCGGGACCGCCGCGCAACTCTGGTTTCCCATGAACGCGGTATACGGCGTCACGCTGTCGGGCGTGTACTACGTCCTGCGCGCGGTGACGGATCCGACGATCCCCATGAACGAGGGCTGCTTGCGGCCGGTTACGGTTCACGTTCCGGAAGGAACGCTGCTCAATCCGCGCCGTCCTGCGCCCGTGTCCGGCGGTAATGTCGAAACCAGCACACGCAATGCCGACGTCGTTTTTGGTGCGCTGGCGAAAGCGGCGCCGGAACGCGTTCCCGCGCAAAGCGGCGGCACGATGAGTAACGTGATGATCGGCGGCACGCGAACGGATGGGTCGACATGGGCGTTTTACGAAACGAACGGCTGCGGGATGGGCGCACGCCCCGGCATGGACGGCATCGACGCGATCCAATGCCACATGACCAATACGCTCAATACGCCCATCGAAGCGATTGAGCGCGATTATCCGTTGCGGGTGGACCGGTACGAAATCGCTGAAAAAACCGGCGGTTGCGGCCGATACCGCGGCGGTTGCGGACTCGTGCGATCGTTGCGCCTGACCCAGGGTACCGCGCGCGTCTCTTTACTCGCCGAGCGGCACGTCCGCGCGCCGCAAGGTGCCCAAGGCGGAGGCGAGGGTACGTGCGGCGTTCACGTGTTTACGCCCAGCCGTCAGCAAGCACGCACCGTACCGGCAAAAACCACACTGGCAATGCACCCGGGCGATGCGATCGAGGTGCATACGCCCGGCGGCGGAGGCTACGGCTTGGGTGAGGGCGAGGATAACACGAACGGCACGGAACGCGGTGTTGGCGTTGCCGGTTCGGGCGCCGGAGAAGCTCCCGGTGCCTGACCGCCGCACTGCGGAACCGCTTTAAAAATCGCCTGCGAGGCGAGCGTTTCGCTTTGCGATATCGTCTGCTGATACTCGTTCATCTGCTGATCGAACACGTTGAGCGGATTGTACCCGACCTGCGAACCGGTCGGCTGGAACCGCGGATCGTACTTCATCGCAGGATCGTTCTGCGGATTATTCACGCCCGCGTTTAAAATGTCGGCCGGCGCAGTGGTCGGACTTGTAACGGGCGGTGCATTGTTCGAGTCGCTCGAATTCGTCGTTCCGGTGCCGGTGATGGCCTTGTTGTAATCATTGCCGGCCGCCTTAAGCTCCCCCATTTGCTGCGTGTCGACAAAGCCGCTGATGAGGTCCAACGCCTGCTTCTGTTGCGCAAGAACGCTTGCCAAATGCTCGCGCATGCGCAAAAGGTCGCGGTCGGTGTCCGACTGCGGCCTACGCGGATAGATGCTGTCGTTTAACAAATGCTCGATCTGCTCGGTATTTTGAACCAGCGGCGTAATGAGGTTTTCCAGACGTAACACGTCCATGTCGACGGCGCCGCCGCTTCCCGTGGAATTACTGCGTACGTAATCCTGGAATAAGGGACGGCTTGCCGCGATCACCTGATCGTTCTGGAGCACGCGAGCCACAGCAGGTCCGATGGAACGGCGTAATCCCGTGCACAAGCGCGTCGCGTAGACATGTTTAATCGTCTTGAGCATGGGCGTTGGAGTGGGAAGGGGCATAGTCGCGGCCGGCGCAGAGCCCAACGTTGCAACGGACAGCGCCCAAAGCGTTGCGGCGGCCAATAGACGGGAGAGCATCGCTGGTATTATACGCCTCTTTGGTGCGGGCGCGCCTGCTTGGGCTATTACCCTAGATGCCTTGAGCCCCGTTCAAATCGGCGTGACCGAGCGTCCGCAGCGTATTGGCATCCAACGGTGAGCACCGCCGCGCGGCCCCCTCTTCATCACAAATCCGGGCGCCGGAAAAATTGGCCCCGTGCAAATTCGCGCCGGAAAAATCACTGCACGCGAGTCGCCCATACCGTACGTTCCCGTTCTCGTCGACATCGGTATTGTGCGCGCACAGGACGGCACCTCGAAAGTCGGCATTGCGCAGATCGGCTCGATTAAAATCATCAGCCGGCAGGTCTGCGCCGGCAAACGATACGCCCGCAAGATTTGAATCGCGAAACGAGCTTCCGGCTACGTGGATACCGCTCAAATTCTTGCCGTGAAGATCGACGCTTCGGACCTGGCAACCCGCGCAGTGGCCGAGCAATGCCCGGGTTTGATCGTCCGCAAGCGTCTGCAGCCAAGCCCCGGACAGATTAATGCCGGCGAGCCGAACGTTCTCCAATCGCGCTCCGCCCAGCCGCGCGCCGCGCAGGTCCACGCCGGCGAGTTTAGCATCGCGCAGGTCGGCGTCGCGCAAATCGGCGTCCCGCAAATCGACGCCGGCCAAGTGTGCACCGCTTAAGTTTGCTCCGCGCAGATTCGCGCCGCGCAGGTTGCTTCCCGCCCAGGAAACATACCGCAGGTCTTGCCCGTGCAGATCCATTCCTTCCATCGAGCATCCTAAACAGTTGCCCGGTACGCCGGTGACGGCCAACAGCACGGTGACAATCAGTCCAAACATCTTCGTAATCCTCACGTGAAAGCGCACAAAACCAAGACCCGCACTCCCGGGCCGATACAATTCGGAATTGTTTCTTTACTGTTTGGGCGTTAGCCGGTCGCCGTTCAGTTTTGCGTTCGAGAGATCGACACGGTTCAGATCGACCCCGGAGAGATCGCATCCGGTAATCGTTGCTCCGGTGAACCGCGCACCGTCAAGCTTTGCTCCGCTAAAGTCGACGCCGCTAAAGCTTGCTCCGGAGAAATCGACGTTACGAAGATCGGCCCCGCTCAAGTCCACGCCGCGTAGCGAGATGTCCCGCAAGTTCTGCCCGCTCAAATTCGCGCCGGTAAAATCACATCCGGTGCGACAGGCGTAAATCAACTGGCGCGCTTGCGAGGGGTCCAGTGAGCGTGCATCGACATCGCAGCCGGTCATCTCGGTTCCGTCGAAATGCACGCCGCTCAAATTGGCGTGACTGAGGTCGCATCCGTTCATCGTTGCGTGAGAGAAGTTGGCGCCTTGCAAATTTGCGTGACTGAAATCGACGCCGGTAATTTTCGCATTTGAAAAGTCCGCGTTTTGCAGGTTTGCGCGGCTGAAGTCCGACCCATTGAGATTTTGTCCGCGGAAGTTGCGGCCGGACAAGTTCTGTCCACTATAATCGCAACCGGTGCACGAAAGCGTTCCGTTTGCGGCCAGCATCTGCGTGGACGCGGCGACGCTGGAGGCCACGGCCGTGCTGACCGAACGCGCGATGTTCGCCCCAAAATCGCTCGGGAGCGGATGCACGTATACTTGCGCGAACCGGCGAGCGCTCGAGTGTGCGTAGGCGTGCGCGTAGGTGTGAGCGTACGCGCGTTCGTAGGCGTTGGGCAGTTTAGGCATGGCCGGCATCGGTATGTGCCGTTCGGGAATGTCGAGGTTGATGGACGGAATGTGCTGCGCCGGTATCGTTGTGGCGGGCACGTGAACGTGGACCGCCGGCACAACGATTTCCCGCGATGATGGAGAGGGCGTGGCCGTAGGACGCGCGGTAGCTTGCGCAACGATTGTCGTCGTGGCCGGCTTTTGGACGAAGCGAGTACGCGTAATCGTTTTCCACTGCGTCGTAACCGGACCCGAAGCAATCGTCATGGCGTGATGCGGCGACGATTCCGATGCGGTAAAGGCGAATGACGGTGCAACGGTTTGCAACAGGAAAAACAGCACGACCAGCGCTGCAACTACGGCGCCCGCGGGGCCGAATGAAACGTTCGTCCGCACGTTGCGCCCGGCGCGCAGCAGCCGTTCCACGCGCACCGACAAGCCACGG
>DASRSF010000114.1:0-9097 GCA_035656615.1 Vulcanimicrobiaceae bacterium
CGCGATTGCTTGCGCCAGCGAGGTGCGTCGGGAAACCAATACCGAGTCGACCTTCCAATGCGTGAGCAGCCAGTCCCAGTTCGGGCGCAGGCGCTGCACGGAAAGATAATCGTTCCACACGTGCGGCGGGAACGGATCGCAGCGCCCATCCAAGAACGTTCGCACGTTGGGTTTCTGCAATGCCAAACTGCACCACGCGAAGTCCTCGCAATACAGGTTGTGCGTGCCGGGAAGCGCCGCGAGTGTTGTGACGGCGGTGCGAGGTAACGTGACGCCGGAGATCTCCGGCGCGCGAGCGAGATTTATTGCGATAACCGCGCACGCCACCGCGCCGCAAGCCCAGATCAACGTTTCCGCAAATTGTTCGTGCAGCAAGATGTTGATGCGAACGTGGGGCTGCAGTACGCTGGACAACCGCTGAGCGGCCATGGGGGCAATGATGAGAGCCGCCAACGGAACGTGCCGAACGGCCATCGTGCCAATTAACGCTGCTACGGCCAGGAGCATTCCGTCGCGCCAGCGCTCGCGCGGCGCCGCGACACCGAAGTAGCAGCAAATTGCCAGAAGCGGCAGAAGGCCTGCGGAGAATCCGCTAAAGGCTAGGTCCGGCGGCTGCCATTCCGAGATCGCGCTGCGAATGGTGCTGGTCTGTAGCGTTAGCGCGTATTGCGGCAAATGCCAGAGCAGCGGCGTGAGACAGACCGCGAGCAGTGAGCCCGCTGCAAGGACGAAGTTGCGCTCCACGCGCGCCGTCCACGCCCGGTCCTCAATCCATGTTCCCAGGCTCCAGGCCACAATGAGCACCGGAGCGATAAGCGCGCTGGCATGAATGTTGGCCCATAATGCAATGAGCGGGATAATAAGGAATATGGCGTTGCTTTCGATATCGAGTAGCAATAGAACCACGGTCAGTAGCAGCCAGCCGAAGACCTGAGCGCGTACGCCGAAGGATTGCAGCATCGCAAAGCCCGTGCACGCGGTGATCAGTGCGATCGTGATCTTCGAGGCGCCGCGGCGGTAGGCGCGGTACGCCGTAAGCACAAGCGCTCCGGCCGCCGCGGCAGTCGTAATGATCGCCAGTACGGAAAACTGCTTTGCTGCAAGTGCCCAGGCCACCGCGACGCTGAACGCCCACTCCTGCGGAACCCAGGTGGAACCTACGGACGTGAACGTTTCCGTCCCTAATCGCATCGGCAGGTGATGCGCGTGGAGCACGTACGTGCCGAGCCACTGCTGCCACGCGATGTCGGCGTCGTGTCCGGGATAGTACAATGCGGTCATGAGAAACCGTGCGGTAAATATGGCGATGATGACGAATGCGATTCTCATCTCATACCTGCGGGACGCAAAAG
Organism: Vulcanimicrobiaceae bacterium; assembly: GCA_035656615.1. GTDB lineage: Bacteria > Vulcanimicrobiota > Vulcanimicrobiia > Vulcanimicrobiales > Vulcanimicrobiaceae > DASRSF01. The sequence continues at coordinate 1,353 of DASRSF010000114.1, forward strand.
AACGCGCCCGATCTCGTGCTTGGATTCACGCCAGCCGGTCGATACCAGCAGTGCAACCAAATTGCTGTCGTCCTGCGCGATGACGGCGTCCACGTGCTCGGAACGCAGCTCACTGCGCCAGGAGCCTTGCGCGGTCACGACATCTTGCTCCGTTCGACGCTCTCGTACGCCCGCAATACCGGCGCGATCGTCCAGAATCGGCGTGACGTTGGGAAAAACGGCTTCCGCACCGTCGCACCAGCGCGGCTGCTGACACAGCAGGTAGTGGTGATTCCTGCGATCGCGTGACAGGCTGAGCAACAGCCTGGCCGGCTGTTCCGAGGGCTGCGGCCATACAATGGCCTTTGGTTCGGTCGCAGTCACGACCGCAACGAAGGCAAACGCCGCCGACAGAAACGTCAACGAATATTGCGCGACCGAACCTATCGGAAAGGCGCGATGATCCACGTAATAGCTGGCGATTGCGTCAGCGACAATCGGCGCGGCGATAATGCCGAAGTAAGGCAAATTCCGGGCATCGAGCATCGCAAGCACCATCAGCCCGAAAAACGTTAGTGCATCAGCGGTCTTCCCGCGCCTGCGTACGCCGTACCACGCCGCAAAAACCACTACCGCGCAAAAAGCTAATGCGGCGACCGTAAATCCACCGCTCCATAAGCGGTCGCGCTGCGCTCCCGCACCGAGTGCATCCAGATACAGCGCATGCGGGCCGTAGGCGTGCCACGGCGCAGCGGCGAGCTGCAACGCGCCGAGCACAATGGCGCCTCCGGCAATCGTCGCCTTGAGGCGAACTGCGGGAGTAAAACCCTTGGCATCTATCAGCGCGCCGGCAAATGCGAACACGGCCAATAACGCGGCCAGTGGCGCGCCGCCTTGCAGGGCTGCCCAAATGACGACGATCGGTAAGGCGTCACCGATCGACGCGCGGTCGGTGCGGTCGAGCGCGAGCATGAATCCCGCCGCGCAGATCCAGCCCAGCGGATCCAGGCTCACGCCCAAACGCGGAATCAAACAACTTGTCGCTAAAACTGCAGCGAACGCGGCATATGCATCAGGTGCGCCACGGGTGCGGGTGCGCCAGGCGACCAGCAGTACCGTACCGCCCGTCAAACAGCCGCATATCGCCAGGACGAAGGCAAAGCCGAAGGTCTTTAGGAGTATCGCGTAAAGCGCGCCGCCCAAAATATTTGGATCGCGCAGCTGCACGAGCAACTCGGCCAAAACGTGCGGATGGGACACAACGGCGGTCGCTGCGGCGAACGCTACGAGCGTTGCCGCAAAACGCGCGTTCATTCCAGTACCAACTGGTCGCCTGAGAGCAGATCGCGACCGTCAAGCGCGCCGGCTCCCAGTTCGACGACGTTGCGCGCGCCCGCGCACGCGACCATCGGACGTTGAAGTGGAACCGAGCGTTGGGCACGGACCACGCATCCGGCATCGTCCAAGAAAATCACGTCAATCTTTGCGCGCATACCGATGGTGTGGATCGCCCAGCAATCACGAAACCACAAGCCCTCATCAGGATCGACTTGCTCTCGTGGAATGAACCCGGTCAGCCGCTGCCACCACGTGTCCGCGTAGCTGACGTTGCATGCGAGCACCTCACCGGTTGTTGCATTTTTTAGTTGCGCCATCGTTTACACCCGGAATCCCAAGGGAAGAGCAAGACCGATCGCGCTCGCCAAATACGGAGCAAACGCTATGGCCTGGCCTTTACGGCCTTGCGCGAACATGATTGCGGCCGCGGCAAACGAGGCCAGGATAAACGCAAGCACGGCGACTTCGAAACCCAAAGCCGCTCCGCCCAGCGCGGCGAGTTTGACATCGCCCCATCCTAAACCACGTCCGCGCGAGAGGGCGGCCATAAGTGCGAACGGCATCGCGGTTACCAGTGCGCCGAGCAGCGGCGTCCATTGATGTTGCGCCGCGCCGGCCAGGCACAGTACCGCAAGCGCTCCCAGCGTAAAGGCGTCCGGGACAATGCCGCGCCGGGCATCGGTAACCCAGATACCCGTGAGCGCAATGCACGTAACCGCGATGGCGAGCAGCTGCAATTGATCCGCGCCGCGAACCGCCAGGGCAACGCCGATCGCTGCCGATGCGATGACTAGTGCGGCGGGCGGTACTTTTACCGCAGGTGGTGCATCCTCAAGCGGCAAAAATCTTTCGCAAAAGGCGTTGCCCAGCAGAATTCCGGCCAATCCGGCAGTTCCGAAAAAAACCGCGGAGGCGATCGCGTTCAGTACCGTAGCGATCATTTTGGTTGCGAAAGATAGTTGGCCACCAGGGCACCGAAGATCACGACGAAGAGTGAGGGAAGCATGAACATGGCCATCGGGAAAACCATTTTTACCGGAAGTTTGGCGGCATGTTCTTCCACGAGCATGATGCGATGATTGCGTACGTCTTCGGAGAGTTCGTTGAGCACTTTGGAGATGTTCGTGCCCAAACGTTCGGCTTGGATGATGGCAGTGATGGTCGTAGTAAACTGCTGCTGGTTGAGCCGCTGAGCGGCCGCGCGCAATGCTTCGGCGCGCGAACGTCCCAGGCGAATCTCGGACAGCGTTGCTTTGATTTCATCGCCTAGCGCACCGGGCGCCGCGTCGACGGCGTACGCCAAGGCTTGGTTAATCGCAAGACCGGCTTGTACGGTGGTCGCAACCATATCCAAGAAGTCCGGCAGCGCCTTTTGAACTTGAGTCTTGCGCGCGGCGATGGCTTTTTCCAGTGCAGCAATCGGCAAGTACAGGCCGACTCCGCCGACGATAACCCCCAAAATCGTCATCAGCATCGGCGAGAGGTGCAGCACGAATAGTACGACGAGCGCAAAAACCACGCCGAATAAAAGACCGCTGACGATGCGGACACCCATCTGTGCCGGCGTTACCGTATACCAACCGGCTTCCAAAAGCTTACGGCGCATGCGCCCGCGCTGATCTTTTGAAAAGATTCGCTCGAAATTCTTCACGCGTTTGGTATCGCGTTGCATGCCGCGCGATTCCAGCTCGTTGAGCGTTTTCGTCAGCGGGCTCTTTTGCGGAATCAAGGAGAACGCGAACAAGAATATCGCAACGCCGGCCAGCGCCACGATGCCGATGATAAAAACCATTACACGTCCACCTTGAGCATCTTGAGCAACCAGAACACGCCCAGCGATTCCAGAATCCCGACGATGACGAGTGCGATATGGCCGGGAAACGTCAGCCAAAGCGCGTGTCCCATTGTGGGTTCCATGATGGAGATAAAGCCGCTTAGAAACGGCGGCAGACCAGCCAGGATAGCGGCGCTCGCACGGCCTTCGGCGGTCAGAGCCGAGATTTTGCGTTGAATGCGCCGGCGCTCTTTAATCGTGTTGGCCAGGTGTTCCAAAATTTTACCAAGGTCGCCGCCCGTCTGCGATTGAATGCGGATCGCGCGCGCCATCATCATCGTTTCGCCGCTGGGCATGCGCTCCGCCAGGGTGTCGAGCGCATCATAGACGCTTACGCCGATGTTCGTTTGACCGACGACGCGCATGTACTCGTAGCGGGCTGGATCGCTCATTTCCTCGATGACCATCGTAAGCGCTTGACGCAGTCCCAGGCCGATGCGCACGCCGCTGCCCATGAGCCGAAGCGCCATTTCCAACTGCTGAATGAACTGATCCAAACGGCGAGCCGTCTTCATCTTTAACAGGAACGAAAAGCCCAACGCCACCACGCCCGCGCTCACCGGCAGCAAAAGAATCGAAATGAATACGCCGCGATGCAGTACAAATGCGGCCGGTAACCAGAGAACCAGGACGAACACGCCAAGCGTGATCAACATGTTTTTGGCGGTTTTCTGAATTCCGGCGCGATCCAGCGCGTCGTCAAAACGGCGGAGCCGCTCGTTCTCGCCCCCTTCGCCGGCCGGGGTAAAGAGCTTGGTAAAGATACTCGAACTGCTTACCATAACGTTCCCGTTGAAGCCAGCGTGGAAAGTTTGCGCACGTCGTAGGTGATGCCGTATTCATCGAAGCGCGTTAGGCACTGCGGCTGCACGCCCGTATACTGGAATTCGCCGGTTACCTTGTTTTCGAGATCCATTCCGTGTTGCGCGAAGCGAAGGATCTCTTGCATGGTAACGACGTCGCCTTCCATGCCCACCAGCTCGCTGATCGAGATGATTTTACGGCTGCCGTCACGCAGGCGCGCCGTTTGAATGATGAGATCGACGGCACTTGCGATTTGTTCGCGAATCGCGCGCACGGGCAGGTCGAAGCCTGCCATCATGACCATCGTTTCCATACGCGAGAGCGCGTCGCGGGGCGAGTTGGCGTGAGCGGTCGTAAGCGAACCGTCGTGACCGGTGTTCATTGCCTGGAGCATGTCCAGCGCCTCACCGCCACGGCACTCGCCCACGACGATGCGGTCCGGACGCATACGAAGCGAGTTCTTCACCAAGTCGCGAATCCGGATCTCGCCGCGTCCCTCCAAGTTCGGGGGGCGCGACTCCAAGCGAACGACGTGCGGCTGATTCAAGCACAGTTCGGCGGCGTCTTCGATCGTGACGATGCGTTCGCGTTCGGGAATGTAACTTGAAAGGATGTTCAAGAACGTCGTTTTACCGGAACCGGTACCGCCGCTGATCACCACGTTCAAACGCGCCTCGATGCACGCACGCAGGAAGTCGAGCATTTCTTCGTTGGCGGAACCTTTTTCAATTAAGTCCTGCGCGGTCATTCGCCGCGTTCCAAAACGGCGGATCGTCACCGCCCCACCGTCGATCGCCAGCGGTGAGATGATTGCGTTCACACGCGAACCGTCAGGCAGGCGCGCGTCGACCATCGGTACCGACTCGTCCAAGCGGCGGCCGAGCGGAGCGATGATGCGTTCGATGACCAGCCGCAAGGCCTGTTCGCTGGTAAAGCGCTTATTCGTGCGTTCGATCTTACCACCGCGCTCAACGTACACGGTCTGCGGTCCATTGACCATGATTTCGGTGACGCTCGCATCCGACATCAAGTCCTCTAGCGGACCAAGACCGAGCGATTCGTTGACGATCTCTTCCTTGATCCGCGCGATTTCTTCGGCGGTAAGGTGATGCTTGTGCGCCTTCTCGCTTAAAACGTGTTGCGCGGCCTCTTCGATTTTTTGCCGCAATTCGGCGAGTTTGGCGGCGTCGGTGTGCGCGGAGCTCGCTTCAACCAGGTTGACTTTACTGGAAAGCGATTCATGGATGTCGAGCTTCAGCTGCTGATGCGCGTCTGCCGTGGCGGTCGATGCGGGCGCCTTTCCGTTTGCCGGTGCAGCATTCTGCTGGAGCACGGCTGCGCGGTTCTCGCTGCTTCCGCCTCGCCGTTCGCCGCGCCGGTCCTGGACGAACGTTTTTGCCGATGGCAGAAGCGTCTCGATCTGCGGTTCCCCGGCGATGGTCGAGAGGGTCTTTTCAAATACGGCCAGCGATTTGGTGTAATTGCGGTCGTTCTGCTGGGGCAGCTCCGCAACAACCTTGACTTCAAGCGCGCGCTCGATGTCGTTGCGTGAGACCACCGGGTTGCCGTCGCGGCAATTCGTAAGCGCCATGATGCGTGTGAGCGGTATGCCGAAACGCTTGAGCTCGTTGACCATCGTACGCGCGGATGCAACGCCCAGAAGCGTAGGTTCGGCGACGATGATAAACCGCGTCGCACGCACGACGAAGGGGCGGACGGCAGCGGAAAACGGCATGGGCACGTCGGCAAGGACGCAGCCGGCATCGCCGAACGATCCGGCTAAGCGCTCCACTTCCTCCAAACTTATGGTGAACGCCGCGTCATACGTCGCTGCCAGCTCCACCAGGGTAAGGCCAGACGTTGTGGCCATACCGATCGCGCTTTGACGCGAGGCGTCCAGCGGACGCACGGCATCGAACAAAATCGCCATATTGCGGCGTCCCCAAAGGTCGCCGTCGACGACGACCACGGGACCTTTGGAACGCATCATCTTGGCGATTTCGGAACAAACCGTAGTGGCGCCCGAGCCGCCTTTCGCGCTGATGAACGCGAATGTTGGTGCATTCATTCGTGCGTTTGGCCTCCGCTAAGCGCATAGTGATCGCCGTCGATGACTTTGACGGATGAATCATCCGCGGGCTGCGCAGACTGCGCATGGGCCGGTGCCGGTGCAGGTGGTGCGAGCGCTTTAATCAGCGCTGCATTTGCCAGCTCCGCATTGTTGCCCGCGGGCGCCGCTGCGGGCGCAGCTGCGGCAGCCCCGCTTTGCGCGAGGTCCCAGTGCAGTGCTTCGGTAGGCTGCGAGTTCGAGCGTTCGCGGGGCGAACGCAGCGCCAGGCGCAACGTCGTGTTCAGATCCGCCATCACCAGCAAGTCGGCTTGTTTCGGCGTTACTTCCAGCGTGACGGTCGTGGCATTGGCTTCTTGCGGCGAAGGCGTGGCCGACGTATATTCCAGTTCGTCGCCGATCGCCAGAACGCGCACGCCGCGTAAAATCGTCGATGCCGGCGGCGGCGCGGCGTTTGCGCGCGGCGGCTGGGCAATTACGTCGACGCGATCGCCGGGCTGCACCAACCCGGAAATTCCTTTGACTTTGTCAATGAGCACGCTGACCGCCCGCATGCCGGGAGCCAGACGCACGGGAAGGCCGACATCGGACGGATGGCCGACCATTGCGCTCGTGATGCTCGCGCCCGCAGGAATCGTAATCAGTGAAAGCGCGCCTACGGCAGTTTTTTCATCCGTAAGGGCATTCGGATCGATGGCAGACGTCGGTCGCGAAACCGTTGTCAACATTGCCTGCGTGATAGGTACGCGAGCGGGTATCTCTTGCGCTGCGACCAGAACTTGCACCGGAGCGCTATTGGCGTTGGTCTGCCGTTGTAAGTTTGAAAGATACGTCAGCAGCAGCCAGCCCGCGCCAAGCGCGAGAACGGCTGCAACGATCAACGTCGTGCGGCGTGTATTCATGGTAGCTACCATAAGAACCTCAGGTGCGGCCCAATGCCGCCGGCGAATGCGGTAAATGAAGCACCGGCGAATATCGCCAGCGCATAAGGCATTTGCGTACCCGTTAGCAACCGCGGGGGGGCAGCGCCGGCGAACACCGGAAGTGCCAGACCCTTCACGTTGTGCAACGTTGTACGAAGTCGTCCGCGAAGTGCGGAGTAGATGATGGCAATAACGCCGCCGCTTAGCAGCGTGGCCAAGATAAACGTTCCGGCTGCAGGAACACCCAGCGTTCCAGCGGCCACGGCCAGTAACTTGACGTCTCCGCCCCCGATAAGTTTAAGGGAGAACGCAAACGTACCGGCTGCGAGTACGGCGATGACGATTGCAACGTCCAGTGCGGCGGGCTGCCATCCTGCAACGGCGTTGAGTGCCAGACCGCTTACGAACAGCGCGACCACGAGCGCATTGGGAATGCGTCGCGTCCGCACGTCCGTGCCGGCTGCCAGCACTGATGCCGCGAGCACCAGAACAATTGCAAGCGTCATAGCGCGCTGTTCACACCAGAAAATTCGGTCGAGGTGGTTTTGCCGATTGTGCTAACGATGGCGATACATACGGTCGCGATGAGCGCGACCATGATGGAGTACTCCACCATCGTTGCACCGCCGTCGTCGCTAACAAGTCGCGTAAAGGCGTTCATCGAATCAATCTCCACGGAATTAAGCCGGGGCTGGTCGTGGGGAGAGTTCAGCCCCGGCATTTGTTGCGTTTGGTTTTTTTTGGGTAGTCGTGTTGCGATTAGAGCGCGCTGTTGACGCTTGAGAACGCGGTGGAGACT
>DASRSF010000115.1:0-1632 GCA_035656615.1 Vulcanimicrobiaceae bacterium
CGTATAACGCGGACGAATATTGAACAGCGTTAGCCGCTTGCGTCCGATCTGATGGCCGACGCGATCGCCGATGTACGCGATAACTCCCGCAAGCACGGTGATGAACACGATGAGCCCGACGCCGCGCAGAATGCTGATCAAGTGCATGCGCTAGGCCATGGCTGCGCGGTACAACCGGCGCGCCCCGATGATCGTGAAGATGATGTTCGGCATCCACGCCGCAAGCGGCGCCAGCGGCACGTATGCTTCCCCGACGTACGAAAATATCGTCAGGACGACGTAATAGATAAACACAATCAACACGGCTAAGCCGAAGCCCAGGCTGGTGCTGCCCCCGCCGCGCACCGCGCGAATGCCGTACGGCACCGCGATAAGCGTGAAGACGAAGCAGGCAAACGGCGTAGCGAGTTTTTCTTGAAATACCATCGTATACTTGCGCAGCTCGCTGGCGGAGAGCTGACCGGTTCGAATGATCTGCGCGATCTCCGCGCGGTTCATGTCTTCGGGATTGTTGTTCGTTACGCGCTTGACGATCTCTGCCGGGTTCTCGCCGAGCGAGACCTGAAGGGAGGGCGTATTCGCCGCGGTGACACTTTCGCCGCCCGACTGAAAGCGGTACACACGCGCGTTATCCAGCGTCCACGTGTCCGCCGTGAAAACCGCGCGGTCCGCGAACACGATCTGTGAGGGGTCGCCGCTACGGTCGTACTGTACAAGGGTCACGCCGAGCAGAGCCGCACAATTGGCGGCACACGCGCGCGCAAACGTTATTTGGCTTCCTCCCCCCGGAAGCGGGGCCGAGACGTTGAGATTGCTGGCAAAGGCGCTGCTTTGATTAATCAGCGTATTCTGAATGACATTGAACTGCTCGCGCGCAAAGGGCACGACGCGCTCCTGCAATGCCAGCGTTACGAGCGAAGCCGCAGCGCCGGCCGCGAGTAACGGCGCGACGATTCGGAGAAACGAGATGCCGCCCGCCTTCATCGCCGTGATTTCGCTGTCACCGCTTAGGCGCTGCATCGCCAAAAGCGTCCCAAGCAGCATTGCCATCGGTATCGCGAGCACGACAATCGGCGGCAACTGCCAAAGAAAGGCTTCCACGGCCGCCCAAAGCGGAGCATGCGTCTCCGAGACCACGCGCCCGATGTTTATCAGCTGCGTCGCCGCGAAGATCAGCGTGAACGCGGAAAGGCCGAAGAGAAACGGGCCGGAGAGTTCGCGTAAAACGTACCGGTCCAGGATTGTGATGCGCGCCGGCGTCAAAGGCGGAAACCTTCACCCAAATAAAACTGCCGCGCGATTGGACTTTCGAGTACGTCATGAGCGGATCCGGAAACTTCAATTTTTCCGTTGTTGAGAATGTACGCACGGTCCACGATTGCCAGCGTTTCGCGGACTTGGTGATCGGTGATAAGCACGCCCAGACCGCGATCGCGCAATTGACGGATCATTGCCTGAATGTCGGCGACGGCAATCGGATCGATCCCCGTAAAAGGCTCGTCCAGCAGCAAGAACGCGGGATCCGTGGCCAGCGCTCGTGCGATCTCGACGCGACGGCGCTCGCCGCCCGAAAGACTATCGCTGCGGGCGTTCACGAACTTGAGCAGGCCGAACTCTTCCAGCAGCGCAGGC
>DASRSF010000116.1:0-8391 GCA_035656615.1 Vulcanimicrobiaceae bacterium
TAGATCACCAGCAGATCGTCGCCGAGCACCGTCATACCCCACGGCACGCCGGGCACGTCGGTCTCATCGCGCGCGGTCCAGGTCGCGCGGTCGATCGCGTAGATGCGGCGCGTCTGGAGCGAGCCCATCCAGAGCGTCTGGCCGTCGAACGCCAAGCTCTGAGGCCGCGGTGCGGGCGAAGGCCGGCGGCCCACTTCCGTAATCATTCTGAGCGTTTCCATGTTTGCACGTTTTTACGAAAGGGTGCGTTGTCATGCCGCCCGATTGAAACTTCGCGGCCGCTGCGCCGATATGAGGGGATATGGCTGCTCCACGAATCCTTTTTGCCGCTGCACGCAATTTTAGGCGAGCGTTACCGCTGTTGCGGGACGCGCGCGTTCCGCTACATCTCAAGCTCGGTACGGCGCTGCTTGCGCTGCTTATTATCTCGCCGCTGGACGTGTTCGGCGACATCCCGGTCCTGGGCTTGCTTGACGATGCCGTGCTCCTTACGCTCTTGTGCTGGGTCTTCGTCACGGTTGCCCAGCGCTTGCTCGAAAAGGATGTGACACCGAGGGGCACTCGCACACTTTCAGGGCTGCCGCGGGTCCTGTAAGAAGCACGCAGCCATTCGGCTTTGAACGCAGGCAGCGGGCGCCCGGCATCAAAACGGGCGTCCATGCTGCAAACGGCGCACGACTCGCGTCTTGAGTTAACAGTTCGCAGCCTGGTGCTGGGCGCCGCAATTACGCTGGTTTTTACTGCGGCGAACGTGTATCTGGGCTTAAAAGTCGGATTGACGTTCGCGTCTTCAATTCCGGCGGCCGTCATATCGATGGCGGTGCTCCGCGCGTTCAAGAGCGGGACGATTTACGAAAACAACATCGTTCAAACGGTCGCGTCCGCCGCAGGCACGCTTTCGGCCGTGATCTTCGTGCTGCCCGGACTGGTCATGGTTGGGTGGTGGAGTGGATTCCCGTTCTGGCCTGCATTTGGAATATGCGTGGTAGGCGGGACGCTGGGCGTGATGTTTACCATCCCGCTGCGCCGCGCGCTCGTAACCACCTCGGACTTGCCCTATCCGGAAGGCGTGGCGGCGGCTGAGGTGCTGCGGGTGGGCACCGGTACTCGTGAAGGCGCGGCCGAAGGCAAGGCCGGGGTACTCGCGGTCCTTTGGGGCGCGATCGCTTCGGCGGCGTTCGCGGCTGTTGCCGCGACGCGTATCTTTGCCGGCGAGATCGAATATTATTTCCGCGCCGGCGCATCGGCGAGCGGCATTGGGTTCTCGCTTTCGCTGGCACTGCTGGGCGCGGGGCATCTCATTGGCCTTGCGGTTGGGCTTGCAATTTTCACGGGCTTCGTGCTGGCGTGGGGCATCGGCGTGCCGCTACTCACCGCAATGCATCCCGCTTCGGGTGCGGCCGTCGACGTTGCAACGAATGTATGGCAGCATCAAGTGCGGTTCATCGGCGCGGGTGCAATCGGCATATCGGCGATTTGGTCGCTGCTGCGACTTGCAGCACCCGTATGGAACGGATTGATCTCCTCGATCGAATCATCGCGGCGCAGAGCGGCGGGAGAAGGTCATCTGCTGCCGCGTACGGAGCAAGATCTTCCCATCGGCATCGTCGCCGCGATCAGCGTGGCATGCATGATTCCGATGGCCGTGCTTCTGGGAATATTTTTGCGCGGCGGCGCGATTGCAAACTATATCGTTCCGCTGACGATCGCAGCGGTTGTTTACGTATTCGTCGTCGGTTTCGTCGTTGCCGCCGTGGCCGGCTATATGGCGGGCCTTATCGGCGCCTCGAATAGCCCGATTTCGGGACTGGCAATTCTGGCCGTGCTTGGTATTTCACTTACCGTGCTGGTTATTGCGCACGGTGCCTCCGGTGCCGCCAAAGATGCATTGGTTGCATTTGCGCTCTTCGTAACGGCGATCGTGCTAGCGTCCGCAACCATCGCCAACGACAATTTGCAAGATCTGAAGACCGGCCAGTTAGTCGACGCTACGCCTTGGCGCCAGCAGGTCGCGCTCATCGCCGGCGTCTTTTTCGGATCGCTTGTTATTCCGCCGGTACTCACGCTGCTTCAAGCGGCGTATGGATTCGCGGGAGCGCCGCATCCGCACCCAGCAGCAGCGGCGCAGCCGCTTCCCGCACCGCAGGCGACGCTCATTTCAGCGCTTGCGCGCGGTGTCGTCAGCGGAAATATCGATTGGAGCCTGATCTTCATCGGTGCCGGTGTGGGCGCGGTGATCATTATCATCGATGAGGTTTTGCGCAGGCAAACCGCTGAACGTGCAAAATTACCGCCGCTTGCCGTTGGCCTGGGAATCTATCTGCCGATGTCGACGACAGCCGCGGCGGTCGTGGGCGCGGTGTTCGGTTGGGTGTATAACCGGTCCGTCGCGCACCGAACCTACGGCGATATTGCCAAACGTTTGGGCGTTTTGCTGGCATCCGGACTCATCGTGGGAGAAAGCCTTTTCGGCGTCTTGCTTTCCGGAATCATCGTCGCCGACAAAGGCAACGGCACCCCGCTGTCCCTGGTCGGCGACAATTTCCTCCTCCCCTCGGAGATCATCGGCGGCTTAGCGTTTTTCGCACTAGCCGTTTTTCTGTACCGGTGGGTCGGCAAGCTCGCTGCTACGGTGACGTAACGACGACCGTTCCTTTCATCGAGGGGTGCACGCGGCAGTAGTACGCATACGTGCCCGGTTTATCGAATTTGTAGCTCCACGACGTATTGGTGTCCATTAGTCCGGAGTCGAACGCGCCGTTCTGATCCGTTACGGTGTGCTGGACGTCGTCCTTGTTGGTGAAGCGCACGGTTTGTCCCGCCGTGACCGTAATCGAGGACGGCGAATACGCGTAGTTTTCGATGGTGACCGCGGGCTTGGCATCATCGCCTTTGGCCATCCCCGTCCAGACGGTGAACAGCATCGCGGCTAGCGCCATCGGTACAAGCAGCAATTCAAAAACTTGAAGTCGTCTCATTCAATACCCTCCGGCTTTGTTTTCATACAATACTCTTGCGCGTGCGCATGAAGGAATGATGAAGCAGGACGCCGCCCTGAGGGAGTCGCTGCGCCGGATCGACGAGCCGTCGAACCAGGTGCTGCGAGCGCGCGTCCAGGCATTGGCCGGCGAGCTCGCCGCCGCGCGGCAGCGGGCGATCCTTGTACGGTGCGATTTGAACAAGGAGCCCCACAAAGCCGTAGCGGCCGCGCTGGGGCTAAGCATGCGGCAGTTCTATCGTGAGCGTGCGGCTATGCTGGAGCAGCTGGCGCTTCTGCTCGCGCGCCGACGCCAAGGGCGCGGCGGCATGCCCGACATTTCCCGATTGGAGCTTGCGCGCGCACGGTCGCTCCGCTATTGCGGACACCGCAAGGCGGCGCTCAACGCGCTCGCGGTCCTCGCCGAAGACGCGGCCGATCCGCATGCAGCGCTCCTCGCCCGCGCCGAGACGATCGCAATTCTCACCGACGAGAACGACTTCCAACTGTGTGAAGCGCAGGTTCGCGAAAGCTATCGCTTCATGGAGCAGCTTGGAATTCATGAAGGGGTAGGACCCGCGATGGTAGCGGCGCAGCACCGGGAATTTCTATGGTGTTCCGGGCGTGAAGCGCAGGCGCTTGCGCGCGATCGGGAGGCCCTTGGCTTGCTGACGGCACTGGCAGCGCGCGGCAACGGTGCCGAACATGAATGCGCGGTGCATGCGTTGACCCTGGGGGCACGTCATGCGTTCATGGCCGGGGATACCGAAGCTGCGCGCAAGCAGCTTGACCTCGCGCGAATGCTCTTGCACCGTAGCGATTCCTACGTGCCGGATCTGCAAGCGCGTACGAAGCTTTTGCACGCGTCGCTCCTGCTGGCAAAAGGGGATCAGTCGGAATCCGTATCGGCGATATTATACGATGCCGCATACCTGGCCGAGCGGCTGGGCTGGATCGACCTTGAAATTGACGTAGCGATCGGCATATCAATGGAATATCAAAGCCGTGACGACGTCAGAGGAGCGCTCCGAATGCTGCGATCCTTGCTTCCGGCCGCAGCGCCACGAGCATCGCGGCTGCACTTTGGTGATCTTTGTTTACGCCTGGCCGATTTGGAACTGTGCGCCGGAAACGCCGTCGCTGCGTTGGAGATTCTTGAAGACGTTCGCGGCTGCATCGCGCCCTACACGTATTCAAGTGCGAGCCGGTATTTGCTTACCGCGCGTGCCCGTTTCGCGCGCAATGACGTTGCGGCCGCGCGCGAGGCGGAGTGTTTGAGGTCGTTGGACGTGCACCGTGCGGCTCGTTCGGCATAACTGACGAATATCTGCCATTACCCGCGCTCGAGCTACCCGAATACCGCTGCCCTCCCGCATACTAAGAAGCGAGAGTCCGCGCAGAGGAAGATATGCTCGCTCTATCGCTCGCCGGAACGGTTTTGGCACTCGTCTTTGTTCCCGCACATACGGATGCGGGCTATGCGCTCTCGGCCAATCAGCGCACGCTGGTAGCGTTCGACGTGGAATCGTCCCACACTCGAAGTTTTGAGACGCCTTCTGAAGCCGCCTATGCCGCGGCGCTCACGTACGGCCGCAAACTTTTGATGGGATATGAGATCGGCGCGAAAATCTACGTCGACATGAATCAAGGAGCACCGGTGTATTCGTTCGGGGCCTGCATCGCGGGTTCGGTCGATCCGGTCACGTCCGATGAGGAAGTGACGTACAATACCACCCAGACGGACGGCCATCTCGCGGTCGTGGGGCTTTGGCACGAACACCCAAGCGATACGCCCGTGGACTCGCTGCAATCGCACTACGCGGAGATCGCATCGACCAAACAGACGGTGTGGACGAGCATCGGCTCACGGCTGTACGTACAGTATTGGGACGGCGGCCAAAACTTTGGCGAGCTGACGTTAACATAATTTAATACTGCACGGGACTGCAACGGCAGCCCGCTCTCCCGCCCGGTGCCAAGAGCGCGGAAGCGGCACGTGTTGTGCCGCAAACATCGCTATAGGAGAAGCCATGCATAAACATGCACTCCGGCGAGCGATGGTGGTCGTAACATTGCTTATCGCGCTTTTCGGCCAGGAAACATGGGCACTGGCCGGCACGACAGGCAGACTAACGGGAACGGTTTCCGATCAAAGCACCGGCGCACCCATTGCGGGCGCATCGGTAACGGTAACCAGTCCCTCGCAGACGACTACCGCCACGACGGACGCGGGAGGTCATTTCGCGTTTGTTTCGCTCGCCCCGGACACCTACACGTTAACTTCCGACAAGAACGGTTATCAAACAGTCTCACAGGCCGGCATTTCGATCTTTGCCGACCAAACGCAAACGGTCGCGCTGCAAATGCCGAAAGCGCTTCGGACCATCGCCACGGTCACCAGCCGCGCAGCGGGCGCACTGGTAAAATCGGGAACGACGGCCGACGTGTATTCCGTCAACGCGGCGACGGCCGGAGCCGTTTCCGCACTGGGCGGCGGGGGTTCGCTCAATAGCGCGTACTCCGCGATAGCCGCGGTACCCGGCACGTACGTCCCGCAAGGACAAAGCGGCTGGGCACAATCGGTCTATGTGCGCGGCGCCAACTACACGCAACTCGGATACGAATTCGACGGCGTACCGGTCCAGCGGTCCTTCGATCAGTATCCGGCCACGACGCTCTCCGCGCTGGGTCAACAGGAACTGCAAGTCTACACCGGCGCAGCCCCCGCAAACGCGCAGAGCGGCGCAATCGGCGGATTCATCAACCAAGTCATCAAAACCGGAACCTATCCGGGCTACGGAACTTTGAAGTTTGGTTTGGGTTCACCGACGTTCTACCATCAGGCAGTGGCTGAAGCAGGCGGCGCAAGTCCAAACCGGCTGTTCAGCTACTACTTCGGACTAGCGGGCTACAACCAAGACTTCCGGTACGCTTCCCAATTCAACGGCGCGAACATCGATCAGACGTTCGGCAGTCCGTACAATTTGGTGGCCAGCGGTTGCGGCACACCGCAAGCTTCGGTCGGGTGTTACGCGAACCACGGCGGATTCTTTGGCGCATTCCCCGTCGGTCCCGCAGGCATCGCGCTCGGACCGCTTACCGCAGGAACCGCGCTTACTTCGATGCTGGCTGATCGCGAAGCGGTGGCAAACCTGCACTTCGGAATCCCGCACAAGAATGATGCCGGCCGCGACGACATTCAGTTGCTCTACGACGTGAGTTTCTTGCGTACGCAATATCCGACGGCGACGAACGACTGGAACTACGCGACCAACAACGTTCTCAACGGTACCGCCACGATCAACGGCGTAACATACCCCAATTGCGGCAGCGTGGCAGCGCCGGGAACCGCCGATCCGTGCGCCGTTCTTCCCGGTATAGGGATCATCGCGCCGGGACAGTCGTACATCGACTCGTCGGTGTATACGGGGCCGGTCGGTCAGGCCTTATCCGGTTCCGCCCTGGGAGCGGTTCAAAACTACTTCCAGCCGGGCTCACCCCAAAACCGCGCGGCGTTCTCGCCCACGCCGCCCGACGAACGTGACTTCTACTCCAACAACTCGGCAATTGCAAAACTGCAATACCAGAAGAACATCGGTTCGAACGCGTATTTCCGCGTGTACGGATACACGTTCTATTCCGACTGGCTGCAACAGTCGCTATCCGGAGCAACACTTACGGAAAACTTCGTCGGCGTACTTAGCCCGGACTACAGCGTCATTACGCACACGACCGGAGTCGTGGGCCAGTTCGCGGACCAGTTGAACGCTCAGCACCTCTTGACCGTAACGGGCGGATACACGCACGCCAATACCATCCGGTGGAATAACGCGTGGTACGCTGCTTCTCCGACGGTTGCAGTTGCCGTCAATTCAAGCGATCCAACCAACGGGATTTGCTACTCGTTCACGGCCACTCCGGGTACGACCACACCGGTTCCCTGTAGTGCCGCTAGTGCCGGCCGTTACGTGTTGCCGGGAGCGGGCGGCACGTCCCTGGCACCCGCACATCCGGCCGACCCCCTTGTCGGCGCCATTGGCGCCAGCAATTGCGGTGGGGCGCCTTGCGAATATTTCACGGTAAACGCGGGATATCGCGGCACCTACAACACGGTCGTACCGCAATTCACCAACGCCTCGGCCGAAGATACGTGGCGGCCCAACGACAAGTTCGTCGTCAATCTGGGATTGCATTACGACGACTTCAAGTACGGTTTGGCCGACACGACGCAAGCGCCGAGTTTCCTGGGTCTTGGCGGAATGGCCGCGGCACGTACGCTGTTCGCGAACTCGTTCACGAACTGGTACTGCTTCAGTCAAGCGACCGGACTTGTTGCTTCCACCGCGCCGCATAGCTGCCCGGCGGGCACGACGGGCGTTAACTGGACGAATGCAAGTCCCTCCGCGAACGACTACCATGCCTGGGAACCCCGCGTCGGCATGACGTACACGGTGAACCCGCTCAACGTCATCCGCGCCTCATGGGGCAAATACGAGCAACCCGCCTCGTCGGCATTCCAACAGTATCAGAACGCAAACAACGATCTGCCGCTGACGGCGCCGGCGAATTCTTTCTACCCGCTCGGCTTCACGGGCCCGACGCACCAAGTGTTCCCCGAGGAATCCTTTAACTCCGATCTTTCGTGGGAGCATCAGGTCAAGGGCAGTGACCTTTCCTGGAAAATCACCCCGTTCTACCGCCATACCCGCAATGAGATCTTCAACGTCCTGCTCGATCCGAAGACGAACTTCGTCTCCGGCGTGAATGTAGGACGCAAGGATGTCTACGGTGTCGAGCTGGCGGTGCAAAAAGGTGATTTCAATCGCAACGGCTGGGCGGGACTGCTCAGCTACACCTACACGGGCGGCCGGGTGCACTTCGATACGTTGCAAAACGGTACGACGGTCCTGACCGGCGTCAACAGCGCGATCTCGCAGTATAACGCGTATACCTCGAAATGCGCGCCCTTCCAGGCCAACCCAAGCAATACCAGCGGCGTTCCGGCGCAGTGCCTTACTCCGCCGGTACCCGGAGTTGCGCAAACCGTCGCGCTTCCGAGCAACGGTGCAGCCGCAGCTCCGTGTTACACATCTGCGGGCGCACCCGACGCTACTTGCGCAGGCGGCTCAATCGCCAACCCGTATTGGAACGCGCCGGCGCAAGGTCTGTTCAACGCCAACGACGCGTTCGTTCCATATAACCAGCTGCCGGGAACCGGCGTGTCGAGCGTTGCAAGCTCGTACATCATTCCGCACGTAGCGGCGCTGGTCGTCAACTACCGGATGAACAAATTCGCCGTGACGCCGCAGTTCCAAATCGCCGCGGGCGGCAAGTATGGTAGTCAGGTGCAAGGACAGGGCATCGATCCGGCAACGTGCACGGGCGCGTTGACCTCCGGAATCACCGGTGACCCA
>DASRSF010000117.1:0-9937 GCA_035656615.1 Vulcanimicrobiaceae bacterium
TACGGTGACCCGCAAGGCCCCGTTGTGCTCGTACCGCACGCGCTCACCGGCCACAGCCGGGTTACCGAGTGGTGGGGTGCGCTCGTAGGGCCGGGCAAGTTTTTCGATCCCAAAGACGTTGCGATCGTTGGAATCAATGCGCTCGGAAGTTGTTACGGTTCCACCGGACCTTCCAACGCGGCAGATTTTCCGTACGTCACGGTTCGCGATATCGTCGCAGCGCAGGCGCGCGCACTTGATGCGCTGCACATTTCCCGCTTAGACGTCGTGATCGGCGCATCGCTGGGGGGAATGCAGGCACTGCAGTGGGCGCTCGATTTTCCAAGCCGCGTACGGCAAGCCGTAATGGTCGGCTCGCACGATCACCAGTCGGCGATGGGTATTGCGCTTAATAGCATTCAACGTGAGGCGATTGCACTCGATCCTGCAGCCGGTCTGCGCATCGCCCGCAAGATCGCGATGCTCTCGTATAAGAGCGATGCGCTGCTGCGTAGGCGTCACGACCGGCGAGCCGATCGCAAGGGACGCTTCCGCTTTGACGTGGAGGGATACCTCGACTACCAAGCCGACCTCTTCGAAGCGCGCATGCATCCGCGCAGTTATGCTGCATTGACCGAAGCGATGGATTCGTTCGACGTGCGCGGGGTTGAACCGGTGGACACCTCACCGGAGCTTCTCTTCGTCGGCATCAGCTCCGACTGGCTCTTCCTGCCCTCGGACGTGCGTTCGGCCGCAAGACGATTCGCCGGTCTGGGTTTTCACAGTACGTACCGCGAGATCGTCTCCGACCACGGCCACGACGCCTTCTTGGCCGAGCCGCAATTGCTCGACGACATCCTGCGCGATCGGGCAGTTCAACCAAAGAGCCGCGTTACCTAAACGCGGCTCTTTCGCAGATCGGGCTATCGTCGCCGATTAGTACGTCGCCTTCACGGATCCGATAACGGCTTGCGCGTGCAGCGAACGCTGAACATCGCTGTCCAGGGACGCCAGATGCGCACGCGTGAGCAGATCCAGATTTTGGCGCGCAAGCGAGTGCTCGAGTGTGCCGTGGAGCGCACTCAGCTCGTAGCGCGCGAGCGATTGAGCGTCCTGCGGTACCCCGGGCGCCGGGCTATTTGCCAGCTGCGAGAGCAGCGCCGCATAGTTGCGCTGCAGGTTCCGGCGAACCAAGGGGATCGACCCATTGCGCGGATGCGAAACATCGGAGTACACCGCCGATTGCATCCAGGTGAAGAGATCCGCGATGTCCATCGTTTTTCCGGCGCCGTACCTGGTTTGCATGTCGTCCAACCGCTCCAGGGTTACCGGTAAGAACATCCGGTTAATAACGGCGCGCTGGTACATCTGCGCAACCGCTTCGACGGGAATGTCGTGACGCGGCACCAGATTACCGTCCCAGTCGTCAAAGCGGTACTGCGTGACCGCCTTGCGCAAAAGCATCGGCGAGAAGTCCCATGCCTGCGCGGAAAACACGTTACTCTCCAGCACCTTGAACGCACGCAGCTCTTCGCTCTTGGGCACCGGACTCAGTGGCACCGCAGCATGCGGATCACCGCGACGCGAGCGGGAGACATACTCGCCGCCGATGTAGCGTGAAACGATCTGCGCGCAGCTGCCCGAATGTCCCAGCAGGGAACCAAAAGCGGTTTGCAGATCGTCGTACGAGCCTTGCGTGCGCGGAAAGCGGCGGTCCACCTTTTGCAGCAGATCATGAGCGAAACGCATTTGCGTTTGGCACCAGCCGATGTTGTCGTTGCTCAAGTCCCACTGCTGATTATGCGGATCGACCCCCATGCCGTTGAACCAGAATACGTCTTCGTCCGAAGACCACGAGAGTCTGGGATTGGCCCAGTTGGAGGCCCATCGCCGAAGAACCGGCAGTTCGTCCGCCGGCGTTCTGGCACTGCGAATCGGCGCGTATCCCCAATGGATTACGTAATAGTCGTACGGGCCCAAAACCGTTTGAAAATACTCGCCTTGTCCTTTGCCCTTCGGCCAGATGTTGATCGGCGAGTATTCCATGACGGAGGAAGCGATACCGAAGCGTTGCGTAAAGCTGGGGCTGCGCAAATTTGCCGCGGTGTATGCCTGCGAGCCGATAAAATTGTGGCGCAGGCCCCAATCATGTCCCGATTCGTGCAGGACAATCGACTCCAGAAACTCATTTGCGAACTTCTCAGGGACGTAATATCCGTCGCCGGCGCCCATAATCGAGAGCGCAGCCATCCCATAGGAGAACTGCTGGCGCTCGCCGGTCGAAAAATCGGATCCCAGTGCTTGTTTTTTCGCGAGCTGGTTAACGCCGGCGGCGCTGCCGCCCCCGTCCGCAGTTCCTACGAGCAGCGGATAATCAAATTTTCCGAAGCGCATCAAGTCGCTGTCGATAACGATGCCGCTCTTAAGCATCTCGCCCGTGTACGGATTATACAGCAGCTGCGCTTCAGCAAAGCCGCCTTCGGTCTCGGCTAGCCAGCGCACGACATTGTAGCGAATGTCATCGGGATCAAATGAGGGATCCTTCGGTTGATCCTTCACCTCGACGACGTCGGAGATGCCCAGTGGAAGAAACGCTTTATTCCAAGTCAACAGTGCCTTGCGGATCGGCGCGCGGTAACGCTGTGGAATTGTATCACTCAGGTAGTACACCACCGGGTGCTTGGCGGGGGAGACGCTCTTGGCCGGATCGGAAGCCTGCACGTTGAAGCGGACGATGTAGTTCGCCGACTTGTCAAACGTATTGTCGCTGCTGAAATCGTCGTGCGCGTTGACAAAGTATCCGACGCGGTCGTCGTAGTATCGCGGCATGTACGCGTCGTCCTTCGGGATCTCGGCAATGTTGTATTGCAGCTGAATCTCGATGTTTCGCGCGTCGGGCATCAGGTCGATGTACTGCGGATTCATGGTGCTGAAGGTCTGGTGCGCAACGATCGTTACATTCTGCGGAAACGCCTTGGTTACCCCAAAATACGTTTGCTGCTGATCCATGCGGTAGGAACCCATCGGATTGAGTTCACGGCCGCCGTTGAGCTGCGTGAGAAAGTCGGCAACGTCAGTAATATCTTGTAGGAATGGCGTCGCATCGAACACGACGTTCCCGGTCGCATCGTCAACCGAAAGCACTTTTGCAATTCCCGCTACGCTATTGGCGGTGCCCGCCGCAACGGCGAGCGACTCAGGCGAATTCGGCCGCGCAAGAAATCGCGTGGTGGGAAAAAGCACCGCGACCTTATGATCCTGTTTGACGAACCGGATAATGCGGCAGCCTTGAAGATCCGTTATGCCGGAAAACAAACCGACACCGATGCCGTTGACCGGTACGCCGAGTTCGATGAAGTCGGCGTTGAACTGCTCGGGCCGCAGCTCCAAACCCACAGTGCCGTCTTTTGTGCGCCAAATCGTAAAAAGGCCGCGCTGCGCGGTCGCGTCTTTCGTAAACTTCGCATACGGAGTGAGACCGTCGTCTGCGGAATCGCCTGCTGCAGCTGCGGATTTGGGATCGCTTGCCGCCGCGGGATGGCCGCCCTGCGCGAGTGCCGGGCCGGCACCAAAAAGAAATAGCAGTCCGAGAAGAACCGTGAGTTTTTGCACGCCGCTGTACCCCTATAAAAGCGCGCCGAACGTCCCGGGTAGACCGTGACGTGGCCGCCCTCTGTTCGAGGCGTCCGAGCTAAATACCTCAGAGCCAGCGGAAATATAATTTGACACTGTTAGCGTTCATACACCCAGCGCATGATCGCCCGCGTAAGCACGGTGTGTTCGAGGGGATGCAGACGCTCCAGCACCGCGTCACGGGTCTCTCCCCGGCGTACTTGCAGCGGAGCTCGCACTAGTACGGGCCCGCGGTCCATATCCGGCGAGATATGATGGGCCGAAGCGCCCACCCAGCGGCTGCCCCAAGCAAGCGCATCGTCTATAGCGCGCGGACCGCGAAAGGCGGGTGTAACGCTTGCGTCGGGATAGCCGACGTCATCCCGCAGCGGGTCGAGCGGCAAGAATGCCGGATGAATATTTATCGTGTTCGGGTTTGCCAAGATGAAGCGCTCCGGTAAGAGATGCATCCAGCCAAGCAAGAGCACCAAGTCCGGTTGTTCCAACTGCACGATGTCCGCAAGCGCATCATCGTAGCCCTCGCGTGACATTGCCTGCCGCTCCCATTCCAAACACATCGCCGGAATGTCGGCTCGCCGCGCGCGCGTCAAGGCGAACGCATCCGCTTTATTTGAGATCAGCCGCCGGATGTCGAGCGGCAATTGATTCGCTGCAGCTGCATCAATGACGGCTTGAAAGTTCGTACCATTTCCCGATGCCAGCACTACCGTCCGGTACGCGCGGCCTTTCCACTGCGCTTTGTCAAACGTTTCCGCGATGTACGCGCCGCTGTGCCGTTGATAGTACGCGGCCAATTTTTCGTGTCCGACTGCGGGAATAAGGGCGCGGCTATATCCCTGCTGCGCAAGTGACGCGAGCGCGGCGATGAGCAACTGGGGACCAATGGGCGAGCCGCGATCCGTGCCCGCGACGCCGAACGGCCCAAAGATGCCGACATGCGGTTCACGCCCCAAACCGCGTAACCACGAATACCGCATACCGTGCGCACCGTACGTCGCGAATCCGGCAAAACGTTCGTCTTTTTTGACGATGACGCTGCTTCCCGCGAATGCTTCCGAACTCCATGCGCCGCCGAATTCCTCATCAATCCACGCCAGAAACGCATCGCTGCCGCGAGCGCCTGCCTCTACGCTATATCCCGCGCGTTCGATGGACCGGATGGCTTGCTGCAGCGCCGATGCCTCGAACTGCGGCTGTTGCAGATCGACGGCAAGGTTTACCAGCGGAAAGCTCATCTCGCCGGATGAATGACGACGCGCTCTTCCTGCGGACCGCGCGCTTCAATCCAGCCCGCGATCACTGCGCCGGGCACGGCCGCGCATGCGCGCGCCGCATCGTTCAGCGGAACGATCAGCGTGTACCCGATGCCCATATTGAACGTGCGATAGCGCTCTTCGTGGTCAAGGTTGCCGCGTCTGCAGAGTTCCTCCATGATTGGCGGCACGGGCCAGCGTGATTGCTCGAAAACGGCGCGCACACCGCCGGGCAGCGTGCGGGGAACGTTCTCCAACAGTCCGCCTCCCGTGATATGCGCCATCGCCTTGACATCAGCAACGCGCTGCACCGCGCGAACGTCCTTGTAATATGATGGATGCACGGCAAGCAACGCGTCACCGAACGTCGCGCCCTCGAACGGTTTGGCGTACTCGTCTTCCGCAATCAGCTTGCGCGCGAGCGTATATCCGTTGGTGTTCAATCCGGCCGCGGGCAATCCCAGGATTGCATCGCCCGGCTGCACGCGTTCGGGATTCGGAATTTGCGCGGTGTCAACGATGCCGACGATCGTACCCGCGAGATCAAAGTCCCCAGGTTTGTACAGACCCGGCATCTCGGCAGTTTCTCCGCCAAGTAATGCGCAGTTGTTATCACGGCATGCCTCGAAGCAGCCGCGCACGACTTGGGCGGCCACCGCGGGCTCCAGTTTGCCCGCTGCATAATAATCCAAGAAGAACAGCGGCGTAGCGTTGACCACGAGAATGTCGTTTACGCAATGATTGACCAGATCGGCTCCCACGCTGCCGTAGCGGCGCAGGTTCGCGGCGATAAGAATTTTCGTGCCGACGCCGTCCGCCGAAGCAACCAGCGCTCGCCCTTCCTCCCCCGGGACGCGAAACAGGCCGCCGAAGCCGCCCAGTGCGTCCATTTGTCCGGGATGGCGCCAGGCACTCGTAACCTCTTTATAGCGCGATACGGCCTCATTTCCGGCAGCAATATCCACGCCTGCTTGCGCGTAAGCATCTTTACCAGGGTTAGGACTCATCGGGCACAAACCATTTCTCTCGCCATTGCGGGCAGTTGTTTCTCCCTTTGAAAGGTTGACCATGCAAGTTCGTATCGTTACCGATGCGCCCGGATGGGGCAGCGTCGGAGCGCTTGTCATTCCTGTGTTCTCGGGCAGCGCGCTCGAAGGTTTCGCCAAAACGATCGACGGCGAATTGAGCGGCACCGCCGGCGAGATTCTTTCATCCGGCGAGATAAAGGGGAAACTCGGCGAACTTGCGCTCGTTCACGCCAACGAACGTCCGTATAAGCGCGTACTGTTGGTCGGCTTGGGCGAGGCGGAAAAATTCGAACCTTGGATGCTCGCACGTTACGCCGGCGCGGCGGTGCGTTATTTGGGGCGGCGCAACGTCCGCGAGATCGCCTTCGCTTTACCCGAGCGCGTGAAAGGCAGCGAAACCGCGGCCGCTTCCTTTTTGATCGAAGGCGCAATTGCCGGGACGTTCGATACGGCAGCGTATCAAAAAGATCCAGAAAAACGTACTGACGTGACCGGCATCGCCATTCTCGCGCAAGGTTTGGACTCCAGCGCAATCGAGCGCGGCGTCCGGCGTGGCGAAACGCTTGGCGAGGCGGTAAATTTTGCACGGCGTTTGGCGCTCACGCCCGCGAACGATATGACGCCCACACAACTGGCGAACGAGGCGACCACGGCTGCCCAGCAAGCCGGTCTGGACGTTGAAATATTGGACGAAGCAAAATGCCGCGAGCTCGGGATGGGATCGTTTCTTTCGGTCGCTCAGGGAAGTTCTCAGCCGCCCAAGTTCATCGTTCTGCGGTACAACGGCGATCCCGGCAGTAAAGAGCTGCTCGCGCTCGTGGGCAAAGGCATAACATTCGATAGCGGCGGCATTTCAATCAAGCCCGCGGATCGCATGGAAGAAATGAAGTACGACATGTCGGGCGGGGCAGGCGTCATCGCAGCGATGCGCGCGATCGGCAAGCTGCGCCCGAAGATCAACGTCGCCGGTTTAGTCCCGGCCACCGAGAACATGCCGGGTGGAAGAGCCACCAAGCCCGGCGACATCTTCACCGCAATGAACGGCAAAACGATTGAAGTAATCAACACGGATGCTGAAGGCCGGCTGATACTTGCCGACGCGCTTTGTTACGCAAACACGCTGGGCGCGACCAAAATCGTGGATTGCGCCACGCTTACGGGAGCGTGCGTTATCGCGCTGGGTCATGCCGCAAGCGCCGCCGTCGGCAACGACGACCAGTTCATCGACCAATTTTTAGCAGCCGCCAAACCGTCCGGCGAGCGCTATTGGCAAATGCCGTTGTACGAAGATTACAGCAAAGCGATGAAAAGCGATATCGCCGATCTCAAGAACACCGGAGGGCGTGCGGCGGGGACGTTGACGGCAGCCGCATTTTTGAAAAACTTCGTTGACCAGACGCCCTGGATCCATTTGGATATCGCCGGCACGGCCTATGTTGACACCGAGGCGCCGTGGCAGGCGAAGGGGCCTACGGGTACGCCCGTTCGCGCATTCCTAGCGCTGGTCGAAGATCTGTCCGGTTCGCCGGTCATACATCAAAACGGAGCAACGGGCAAGACCGCCGCGCTCTCCGCGTAGCAAGATCCGGGTCGCGCGCGGGCGCAGGGCCGGAGTATCGTGAGATCGATGGATACGGATTATCAGCGCATCGAACACGCGATTCGCTACTTGGTAGAAAACGCGCAAGCACAGCCCTCGCTGGACGATCTGGCGGGCGTTCTGGCCGTCAGCCCGTTTCACGTGCAACGGCTCTTCCGCCGGTACGCCGGCATTACGCCCAAGCAGTTCCTTCAACACCTCACCGTCGAGCGCGCAAAGGGCGTGCTCGACGGTGCAAAGAGTGTGTTGGACGCAACGCTTGAGGCCGGACTTTCCAGCCCCGCGCGGCTGCACGATCATTTCGTTACGCTGGAAGGCGTAACTCCGGGCGAATACAAAGCGGCGGGCGAGGGTCTACGCATCGACTATGGCGTGGCGGGCACGCCGTTCGGCTCCATTTTCGTTGCGCAGACGCCCCGCGGAATTGCAGCACTTTCCTTTGTCGCCGACGCCGGGGAACAGGCACTGGCGAATATGCGCAACATGTGGCCACGCGCACAGTATGCGTTGGACAATGGCCGGGCAGCCGAAATTGCAGCGCACATGTTTGAACCGGCGCGCAACGCCGCTCCGCTGCGCGTTCTAGGAGTAGGTACCAATTTTCAAGTGCGCGTGTGGCGCGCGCTGCTGGAAATTCCATTCGGCCAGAGAACGACGTACCGCGCATTGGCCGCGATCCTCGATAGCCCCGCGGGCGCACGGGCCGTCGGCAACGCCCTTGCCGCAAATCCGGTCGCGTACCTCATACCATGCCATCGCGTCATTCACAGCACCGGCGCGATCGGCCACTATCGCTGGCAGGCATACCGCAAGCGCGCGCTCCTGGCGTGGGAGCACGCGAGCAGCTCCTCATAAGGGTTCCCACGGCGCAAGCGCAGAAGGCCTGTGGAGCTGTGAGCACCGCATCTCCCCCAGGCCGCTCCGGGGAAACCGCCGACGGACGACGTCCCTACGTCCCGGAAAAAGGCACGGCGGTCCGTCGCGTAACCGCCGGCGCAATCAAGAAGCGCAAGGGCCGAACAATCTTTCCCATCGTCACTGCGTATGACGCGCCGTTTGCCGAGTTCGCCGAACGCGCCGGCATCGACGTACTGCTGGTCGGCGACAGCGTCGGCAACGTCGTTCTAGGTTACGATGAAACGACTCCGGTAACGATCGAAGACATGATCCACCACGCGCAAGCGGTCTCGCGCGGGACCTCGCGTGCGCATATTATGGTCGACATGCCGTTCGGCTCGTATCAAGTCAGCGACGAGGATGCCGTGCGCAACGCCATCCGTCTTGTAAAAGAAGGCGGCGCATGTTCGATCAAACTGGAAGGCGGGACGCTCGTCTCCGAGCGCATTCGCGCAATTTACGGAGCTGGAATTCCAGTGGTCGGACACATCGGCGTGATGCCGCAAACGGCGAGCATGGGCCCGGGCTATAAGATACGCACGAACCGCGACCGCCTCATGGCCGATGCACAAGCCGTCGAAGCAGCCGGCGCCTACGCAGTCGTCCTAGAAGTTATCGATCACGAAGTTGCAGCAGAGATCACGCGCACGCTATCGATTCCGACGATCGGCATCGGCGCAGGCCCGCATTGCGATTCACAAGTCCTCGTGGTGCACGACGTACTCGGAATGTACGACCATACGCCCAGCTTCGTAAAACGCTACGGCGACATCGGCAATCAAGCAACCCAAGCCTTACGCTCATACGCCGAAGACGTCCGCGAAAAACGCTTCCCCACGCGGTAGAGTTGGTCTATTTCGGCGGAGGCGGAACCGCTGAAACGGGCCGTGCCGTCGTTGGGACGTTCGGCTGAGGCGGCGTTGCGGGCGCCGCGTATCCTTCGCGCAACGGCACCTGCGTCGTCGTTGCTTGGATCCGCGCCGATGGCGCTACGTACCCCTTGCGAATGAACTCAGGCATTCTGTCCTCCTATGACATGGGCCCACGTGAAGAATTCCAACGTCAGTATATCATCGTTGTCGATGAGCAAGCCAAGCGAACCTGCCACGCGTTCCTTGAAACTTCCGTTTTCATCCAGCAACCAGGTTTCCCCGAGCAAGAGTTGCTCCTCGGTTGGGAAAGATGAAGCGAAACCCGGTTTGGTATAAGCGCCTCCGATCCGACGTCCGTCACGCAAGGTAATAATCACACCTACAGCATGGCCGCTTTGTTCCTTCACAACTCGTTGGAAAAAATGATCCCAAGGCCGCGATATCGGTGAGGGGATCCAGGCATTGCTTGCCGCGAGATCGACAAGCCGTGCGTAGCCCCATGTTAGCATCGCTGGGCTCACAATGAGAACGATAATTGAAAACAGCCAAGCCGAAAGAGCGGTTGGGAAACCGTTCTGTTTTCCAAAAGGATAAACCGGAGACCATAGTAAGTCGTTCACTATGATACGCGCCAATCTCCAAGATTGCATCGACTGCATTCCTTACGGCTTGGGG
>DASRSF010000118.1:0-3002 GCA_035656615.1 Vulcanimicrobiaceae bacterium
CCGCTTCAATCCGCGGCGCAAACCGTTATCGGGCAACGGCTTGGTGCGAAAGACCTCGATGGCGCGCGCACATTTTTTTACCACGCGCGAGCATGGGCATTGCGTATAAGCGCCGCAACGGGACTCGTAGCGGCTCTGCTCGCATGGCCGCTAGCGTACGCGTTCACGCTGAACGCGGCCGTCGCATCCGCTGCGGCCTGGCCCCTGGCGGTGCACATGGCGACGCTACCCATCAAGGGCTGGTCCATGGTGTCGATAGCGCCGATCCGCGCTTCGGGGGATACACGGTTTTCGCTGACGATTGGTGTGGTCACCACGTTGCTCGTCCTGCCCGCCACATACGTGTGCATCCGCGTCTTGGGCATAGGCTTGTGGGGTGTGCCGGTTTCATGGGTGTTTGCGTGGAGCGCGCGCGCACTGCTGACGGCGGTGAAACTGCGCGGCGAATCGTGGACGAAGCGGCCGCTGATTTCCGTTTAGGGGTTGACGGGAACGCCTATACTTAAAGAGGATACCTCGCTAGGTGAGGCGTCCACGCAATACACAGGCCGCTGCCCAGAAACGTCGAGAGACGCCAAGCGGGTAGACCAGACTGCGCCGATACAAGGCGATGTCTAACGCGGCTGAACCTGCTAAGGCGAGTTCTACGATGCGTGGTGCCGAAGCTTGTGTCGCGACTGGGGTATGAAGGCATTCACCCGCGAGGCTGTCCATCGACGGCCTTTTCTATTCTTACGGGAAAGCGGGGTGAGCAGCGATGACGTTTCAAGAAGGCTTTGTCTCCGAACTCGTCGGACGCAAAGCAACGGTAAACGACCTTCCAATCGGCAAGGTGACCGATTTTCTGGTGAACGATCCGGACGAAACATTCCCGCACGTAGACGGTTTCGTCATCAAGACGGCGCAAGGGCCACGTTTTGCGCCAATGGATACTATCGCCGACGTCGATCCCGAGCGCGGCGTCGCATTGACCGCGGCTCCGAAAATCGCCGCTCCTCCGGACGAGGAAGCGCTCTATCTGGTCAACGATCTGCTCGACAAACAAATCGTCGACGTTGACGGCCGCAAAGTCGTGCGCATCAATGACATCGAGCTGGTGCAGACGGCCGGTAAGCTGCGCGTAGTCGCGGCCGACGTCGGCGTGAGCGGTCTGCTGCGGCGGCTGGGACTGAAAGCCTTCGGCAAACGGTTCACGCCGTGGATCTATCAGAACGTCCCGCGCACGATGATCGCTTGGAGCTCCGTCGCACCGATTCGCGAGAATAGTCCCACACAAGTCATGCTCGTCAAAGAAAGCAAATTGGCGCGGCTGCATCCCAGCGAACTGGCGGAAATCATTAACGATCTCTCGTCGCGCGAGGCTGCGGCGGTGATCCATTCGCTCGATGATGAAACGGCCGCGGACGCCCTGGAGCATCTGGACGCCGAGCGGCAGCGTTCGATCATCGAGGACCTGGGCACCGAGCGCGCCGCCGATATCATTGAAGAGATGGACTCGGACGACGCCGCGGATTTACTGGGCGAGCTTCCCGAGGAGCAGCAATCGCAACTTCTGGCCGAAATGAACGAGTACACGGCCGACGAGCTGCGGGCATTGGTCAAGTACGAAGAAGACACCGCCGGCGGATTGATGACCACGAATTATACGTGGATTTATCCGCACCGCACGGCGGAACAAACTATTCGCAAAATTCGCGAGATCGCTCCCGAATCCGAATTCATCTATTACTTATACGTACTGGATAAAGAAGATCACTTGCTCGGCGTGCTGACGCTGCGCACGCTGTTGCTGGCGCAGCCCGATGCCAGCATCGAGCGGATCATGGAAAACGACGTCGTGACGGTTCACCCGGAGACCGACGCGCGGGAAGTAGCGGCCATGATTGCGCGTTACGACCTGCTCGCCGTGCCCGTGGTCGATACGGATGACAAGATGCTGGGCATCGTTACGGTGGATGATGCAATCGATGCCATCATGCCGGAGAATTTGACTCGCGTGCTGCCGCGAATAACGGCTCGAAAACCAGCGACGGCAGCCGCGGCGAGCGGTTAGAACGCCGCCGTGGCATTCGCACACAGGCGAAACGTTTGGCGTTCGCTGCTCATCCTGATGTCCGTACTCGGACCGGGATTCATCACCGCATCCGCCGGCAACGACGTCGGCGGCATTGCCACGTATTCGCAAGCCGGTGCGCTGTTTGGGTATCGAACGCTTTGGGTGCTCATTCCCCTGAGCATCTCGCTCATCGTCGTGCAAGAAATGGCGACGCGAATGGGCACGGTTACGGGCAAAGGCTTGGCGGCGCTCATCCGGGAGAACTTCGGCGTTCGCATCAGCTTCTTCTCAATGGCCATGCTCTTTCTCATAAACATGAGCATCACCGCGACCGAGTTTGCCGGCATCGCGGCCGCCTCGGAAATCTTTCACCTATCGCGGTATATCGCCGTGCCGATTGCTACGGTCGCGGTCTTTTTCTTCGTCTTGCGGGTCAACAACAAACTGCTCGAGCGGGTGTTTGTGGCCTTATCGCTGGTGTATGTATGTTACATCGTTTCGGCCGTTCAGGCGCACCCCGACTGGCACGCTGCGCTGCTCTCGGCGGTGATTCCGGATCTGCATTTCAGTAATACGGCGTATCTGGTAATGGTGGTCGGCTTGGTCGGCACCACGATCTCGCCATACATGCAGTTTTTTCTGCAATCCGCCGTGGTAGAAAAAGGGACCGACGTCAGCGAGCTGCGGCTGGCGCGCGCCGATGTGGTTACAGGATCGATTTTGGCAATAGCTCTGGCGGGGTTCATGATCATTGCCAACGCGGCTACAATTTACTTGCGTAATCAGCACGGTGCGCATCTGGCACCCACGCAAGCCGCCGATTACGCCGTCGCCCTGGAACCGCTCGTCGGTCAATTTGCCGCGGCGCTCTTCGCACTCGGGATCTTAAATGCCGGACTGTTTACGGCGACCGTGCTTCCGCTCTCGACCAGTTACGTCGTTTGCG
>DASRSF010000119.1:0-5330 GCA_035656615.1 Vulcanimicrobiaceae bacterium
GTCTACGAGCATAGTAGTAGACATGTGAAATATATTGGCATTCCCGTTAGACCACGTTTAACCGCTTGGTCGCGCGAGTTACGATTCCAAACTTTATGCGTCAATATGTGTATTGCCTTTGCAAATAGGGACGTTGACACACCGCGCCATGCACGTTAGGTAAGCGTCAGTAACGCTGCAGGACGGTGTTAGTGTGCGTTGATATTGTCGCGCTGCGTGTTTAGTTCTAAATCGCGATGACTTCGGCTGCCCGGCCGGCGACATAGTGCAGGACGCCTTCTTCGAAGGGGGACTGCAGGCCGGCGCTGCGCACGAGCGCTTGAAACGGAAGCTCGCCGCCGCGTTTGCACAATTCCCGGTAATCGGCTAGTGCACGGTCGTAGTCGTCCAGCGAGCGGGCCCAGAATTGAAGCGCGCAACAAATTGCAAGCGTGTAGTCGATGTAGTAAAACGGAGCCGCGTAAATGTGGCGCTGCTGCTGCCAATATCCGCCGCGTTCCAGGTGCTCGATCCCGCCGTACCGGCGCCAAGGCAAATACGCCGCTTCCAGCTGCAGCCAGAACGAATTGCGTTCCTCCGGAGTAGCATTGGGAAATTCGTATACGAAGTGCTGGAAATGATCCACCGCGGCGCCATAAGGCAAAAACAACAGTGAGCTCTTCAAATGCTGAATGCGATAACGCTCCGCGTCCTGCCCAAAGAAGTACTCCAGCTGCGGCCAGCTCAAAAATTCCATCGAGGTGGAGTGCACTTCGCATGCCTCCAGCGTCGGCCAAAGGTATTCTGAAACGGGCATTGTGCGGCTGGCGTAAGCTTGATACGCGTGTCCCATCTCGTGCAGAAGGACGTTCACGTCATGCGTGGTTCCGTTAAAGTTGGCGAATATATAGGGAAGCCCGTACGTAGGAAACGACGTGCAGAAACCGCCGCCGGCCTTTCCTTCGCGTGATTGCAGATCGAGCAAGCCGCGCTTGACCATCATGCCCGCAAAATTGCCCACGTCATCGCCAAGCGAGGCGAACACTTCGCTTGCCGCCGTTATTACGCCGTCGTAAGCGGCGGGCGGCTTGGGAGGCTGCTCCTTACCGAAGATCTGTTCGTCCCAGAGCATGATGTGTTCGATGCCTAAATCTTGCGCTTGGCGATCGACGATGCGCTGCGCGAGCGGCACGATCTCCCGGACGATCGCTTCGCGGTAACGGGCGACTTCACTAGGCCCGTAATCGGTGCGTATCATGCGCCGGTAACCCAGCTCGATGAAATTGTGAAAATCCAGTTCTTTGGCGCTGCGGTGCCGGACGTGCACCAGCTCGTCGTAGGTGCGATCCAGTTCTTCGCGATGATCGCTAAAGAATTGCCACTTCGCGATAGCCGCTTGGCGACGCACTTCGCGATCCGGGTGCTCGGCATACTTGGAAATCGTCGGCAGGTTAAGCCGCTCGCCGTTGAACGTGAACTCCGCGCGCGCTAGAAGCTGCGTATATTGATTGTCCAGTTTCGATTCGGTTACAACCAGCGGCTCAATGGCGGGATCGAACGCGGTAACATCCAGCTCCCACCGCTCGAAGACGTAAGAACCGAGTTCTTTTTCCAACGCGGTCCGAAGCGGTGAGGCAAGAAATTTTCGTTTGAGCGTAACGTCCAGTCCGTTGACTTTCGGCCGCAACTCGTTTAGCCGATCGACTTCGGCCTTATAATCATCATTTTTCGTGTCTTGCTGAAAACGAAGCTCGGCCAGTGCCGCCCATGTTGCGAACGCGCGTCGCAAAGCATCCCAGCTGCGAAAGAGCTCCACCGCCTGTGCGGGCGAGCCGGCCCGCGTAACGTTCGCGCCGATTTCATCATATTGCGCCTGTAGTTCTTCGAAGTGCGGCGTGGCGGCTTGGATGTCGGTAAAGCGCTGGGCCGGTTCAAACGCTGGGGACGACGCTAACATGGGCGTACGCTACACTTCCGGCCCGGACGGAACCTTTACGGGAACGCCTTTCTTGTCGAGCGCGGCTTACTTATGATAGCCTATAGGAAGCAGCTTACGAAAGCAACGCCATCATGTCGACAAGCCGCCCCGATCAATCACATCCTGCCGAACTGTGTCCGCGTTATCACCGCGCCGTCGAGCTTATCGGCCGCCGCTGGACGGGAGCGATCGTGCGCACCTTGCTCGGCGGACCGCGACGTTTTAACGAGCTTCTCGGCGCGATTCCGGGTATTTCGGACAGATTGCTGACCGAACGTTTGCGCGAGCTTGAAGCGGAGCACCTCGTACGACGGGAAGTTCGGCCGGAGTCACCGGTACGCGTTATCTATGAGTTGACCGAGCCCGGTCGCGAGCTGGGGCCGGCCTTGGACCAGATTGCGCGATGGGCGGAGCGTTGGATAGAAGTCCCGGAGGCTACTGTTCGCTAGCGGCGTAGTGCGCCTACTAATGAAGTGGGTGCTTACTGCCGCTATTTTCTTGTTGGCAATTACTACTGCACGTGCAGCTTCCGGGTTCGGCGATCTACGGTATCGCTGGGTGGGACCTGCGGTCATGGGCGGGCGGCTCGACGCTGTAGCCGGCGTACCAGGCGATCCTAAAACGCTGTATTTAGGCCACTCCTCGGGGGGCCTATGGAAATCGCTGAACAGCGGACTGTCGTTTACTTCGGTTTTCGAAACAGGCACGAGTAGCGCGGTCGGCGCCATCGCGATCGATCCGCGCAATCCGCGCCGAATCTTCATTGGGACGGGGGAAGCGTTTCCACGCAACACCGCCGATGCGGGCGATGGCTTATGGCGTAGCGATGACGCGGGAGCGCATTGGCGCCGCCTCGGGTTTGAAGATGGCGGCAGTATCGCCAAAATTGCCATCGATCCGGCCGATTCCAACGTTGTCCTGGTTGCGGTACTCGGACACGAGTTTGCACCGAGCGCGCAGCGAGGCATCTACCGAAGCACCGACGGCGGAGAGCATTTCACCCGTACGCTCTTCGTCAGCAGTACCACCGGAGGTAGCGATCTCTCTTTTGCGCCGGGGCAACGCGGCGTTGTGTACGCCGGGACCTTTGATTTTCTGCGCCGTCCGTGGAGCATGCGGAGCGGCGGTCCGGGCAGCGGCCTCTACCGGTCGTCCGATGCGGGCGCGACGTGGCAACGCCTGACCGATCCTCGACTGCACAATGGATTACCGCCCGGGCCTATCAATCGGGTCGGTGTCAGCGTCTGCGCCCGGAATCCGCAAACCGTGTACGCATTCGTACCGGTTCGTAACGGTATGCTGTACCGCAGCACCGACGGCGGACGCCATTGGCAACTTCGCAATGCCAGTCAAGACATTAACTTCCGGCCCTTTTATTTCTCGCAGGTCCGTTGCGATCCAGCCGACGCTGAGCGCGTCTATGCGATCGGCGGAGCACTGCTGGTTTCCAAGGACGGAGGACGCGTGTTCAAAGATGCGGGCGGCGGCGGGGATAACCACGACCTGTGGATCGATCCGCAAGATCCGCGCCGGCTGGTAAACGGTAGCGACATGGGGCTGCATCTTTCACTCGACGGCGGCCGCACCTGGAATTACGACGACGTCATCCCGTTTGCGCAGATTTACCGCGTCGGATACGACATGGATGAGCCGTACCACGTTATGGGCGGCTTACAGGACCATGAAGTCTGGTGGGGCCCCAGCCAGCTGTTCAGTCGCAACGACGGACCGGGTGACGGCGACTGGCTCGACATCTCGGATTGGGGCGACGGCCAATATGCAATGGCGGACCCGCACGATTCCTCGATCGTGTACGAGGATACGCATTTTGGCGACTTGGTTCGCGCCAATTTAAAAACCGGCGAGCGCCGGTACATCTCGCCGCAGCCCATCATCTCGTTTGGAACCGGAGCCTCCACATATGCCTACCGGTTCAATTGGTCTGCACCACTGCTGCTTTCTCGCTTCGATTCAAAGGTTTTGTACTTTGGCGGCAACGTGCTTTTTCGCTCAAACGATCAAGGATCGACGTGGAGGCAGATAAGCAGCGATCTCACCCGCTGCGATCCCGATCAGCTGCAACCCAGCGGCGGCCCGATAACGTTTGACGATACCAACGCGGAAACGTATTGCACGATCTATTCGATAGCGGAAGATCCGAAGGATCCCGCGGTCGTTTGGTACGGAACCGACAACGGGCACGTCGAGCTTACGCGCGATGGAGGGCGTACGTGGAGCGATCGGCTTTCCGCCGCAGCAGGCGTAACGCTTCCCGGACGCATCAGTTGCGTTTCCACCTCGCAAGTCTTGAGCGGCACCGCGTATATAGCGGTAGATCGTCATCAATGGGATGATTATCAACCGTACGCGTACGTCACGCATGATTACGGAAGAAGTTGGCGGCGCCTGGGCGCTGGGCTCGCCGGTTACGTTCACGTGATACGTGAAGATCCGCGAAATTCAGCGGTTCTCTATGCCGGAACCGAGCGGGGCGCGTTCGTTTCGTTTGACGCGGGGGCCTCATGGAGTGATTTGCGGTTGGGGCTGCCGCACGTGCCGGTTTTTGATTTGCAGGTTCATCCGCGTGATAACGATTTGATCGTAGGCTCGCACGGACGAGGATTCTACATTCTCGATGACCTTACGCCGTTGCAGCAGTGGGCGGCGGCCGGAGCCGGCAGCAATCCATTCTTGTTCGCGCCGATGCCTGCATACCGGTACAACGACGGACCGTACCACGAACACGGGCGCGGCGAATTTGTGTCGGATAACAAGCCCTATGGCGCACTAATCACCTTGTATTTGCCGCAAGCTCCGCCAAGCGCGCAACACGGCAAGCCGACGATTCGGGTACGCGTGTTGGACGGCCAGGGAAAAGAAGTAGATGTATTTCAAACGGATGTGCATCAAGGGTTCAATCGTTTCGCATGGGATTTGCAAACGGAGCCGCCGGGCGGATTACTTGCCGTGCAGGATCCGCGCCCCTATTACATCTTTTATCCGATGAGTATTGCGGGGGCGCAGGTTCTTCCCGGAACATACACCGTTGAGGCGGATGTGCCCAATGCGGTTTTGCGAGCGCCCGTAACCGTGCTGATGGATCCGCGCAATCCCGTGACCGCGGCTGAACTGCAAGGTCAATTTACCGCCCTGGAAACATTGGCGGCCATTCAAGAGCGCGCTGAGACGGCCATGCGGCAACTCAATGCACTTCACACGCGAATGTCGCGCGCCCATAGTCCGCCGTTCGCTCAAGTCGACGCCCGCGTCACCTCGTTGCTCGACGAGTTACGTAATCCCGAACCTAGCGGATACCGCCGTCCCGCGCGACTCAGCGAACAGATCGCCTATTTGCGCGATACCATCTCACAAT
>DASRSF010000120.1:0-12985 GCA_035656615.1 Vulcanimicrobiaceae bacterium
CGTATTCGGCTTCGTAATAGGTGTCCCGGAGATTTCCCAGCTGCATGTCACGGGTGACCGCAGACCCGTCCCCGCGATAGACGGTTAAATGCTTCACCAGCAGACGATATGGCTCCAGCCGGCCGTTTTTCCAATCGGAAATGCGCCAGCGCTGCGGTGCCATAACGGGCCACTCGTATGCAGGCAAGGGGCTTTTCTTTGCTTCGAACACGTCGAGCTGGACTTTGAAGCCCTCGCGCGCAAATATGGCATCTTCCACTTGCTTCTTGGTCGCCATGGCTATCCTACAGTATGCCCAAACAATCCCAGCTCGCCTGCGGACTGGAAGCCTTTTGTGTGAGGGTTGCGATTGCGGTGGGTCTATTCCACCGTAACGGTCTTGGCAAGGTTGCGCGGCTGATCGACGTCTTTGCCTTCGATGTCGGCGATATGATACGCCAGTAACTGCAGCGGAATGACATTGACGATCGGCGAGAGGAGTTCGTCAATTTTCGGAACCCAGAATACATAATCGGCGATTGCTTTGGCTTCCTCGTCGCCGTGGTTGGCAACCACGATGACCGGCGCCTCACGGGCTTTCGATTCTGCCAGATTCGAGAGAATCTTATCGCGCACGCGTCCATCCGTCATGATGCCGATCACCGGCACGTTGGGGTCGAGCAACGCGATCGGACCGTGTTTCATTTCACCCGCTGCGTAGCCCTCGGCATGGATGTAGGAGATCTCTTTAAGCTTGAGCGCGCCCTCGAGCGCGGTCGGAAAGTTAACGTAGCGTCCTAGAAACAGTACGGACTTGGACTTGCGAATCTTTCGCGCAACTTTCTTGATGTCGTCCGAGGTGTTGAGCACGACGTCGACTGCGGCGGGCAGCAGCTTCGTGTTGTCTGCAACCTCGCGAAGACGCGAAAGCGGCGCGCTTTCGCGCAAGCGGGCCAGATACAGCGCAAACAGCGTCATCGCCGTTACTTGGGATACGTAGGTCTTCGTTGCCGCCACGCCAATTTCGGGGCCGCCGCGCGTAAAAAGCGTGCCGTCGGCTACGCGCGTGAGATGCGACCCCAGGACATTGCAAATGCCCAATACCGACGAGCCCGCGCCTTTTGCAATCCGCACGGCCTCGATCGTGTCAGCCGTCTCCCCGGATTGAGACATCGCAATGGTCAAAGCGGTGGGATCGATGACCGGATCCCCGTACCGGAATTCGCTGGCGAGCTCCATTTCGACCGGCACGTGAACGAGCGATCGCAGCAAATACATGCCAACCATTCCGGCGTGGTATGCGGTACCGCATCCCGTAATCGCTATCTTTGAAATAGTGCGAAGTTTCTGCTCGCTGATTCCCAGCTCTGCCGCCAGCTGCACGTCGTTGCTCTCGTCAACCCGGCCTGCGAGCGTTTCCTTGATAACGTTGGGCTGCTCGTAGATCTCCTTGAGCATGAAATGCTTGAAGCCGCTTTTTTCAGCTGAGGTCGCATCCCACGTAACCTGCATGATATCGCGTTCTACCGGCTTGCCCGCATAGTCCGTGAGTTTCCATCCGTCCCGGCCGACGACCACGATCTCGCCTTCCTGCAGAATGATCTCCTTGCGGGTGTACTGCAGGATAGCGGGCGTGTCCGAGGCGACGAACATTTCACCTTCCCCGATCCCCACCACCAGCGGACTTGCGCCGTTTCGTGCAAAGGTGAGATGTTCCGGATCATCCGAACTGATGATGCCGAGCGCGTATGCGCCGACGACGTCGCGCAGCGTCGCTCTAACGGCTGCGTCTAATCCGCCGCCTTCACGCAGGTGCTCCTCGATGAGATGCGCCAGCACCTCGGTATCGGTTTCGCTCTTGAAGGCGTGGCCCGCCTCGATGAGACGAGCGCGGAGCGGCGCGTAATTTTCGATGATTCCATTATGGACGACGGCGATTTTTCCCGAGCAGTCCATGTGGGGATGGGCGTTGGCGTCGGACGGCCGCCCGTGCGTTGCCCAGCGGGTATGCCCCACACCTACTCGTCCGGAAATCCGCTCGCCGTTGCGCAGCCGCTCTGCCAGGCGCTGCAACTTGCCCTCGGCCTTCGAGCCCGTGAGCGCGCCGCCCGAATCGATGACGGCGATTCCGGCGCTGTCATAGCCCCGGTATTCCAGCCGGCCCAGCGAATCGAGAATGATTGGAACGCTGTCGCGCTCGCCGATGTACCCTACAATGCCGCACATATAATGAAACCCGTCCCCACCTCACCAGGCAGCCGCCCGTTACTTTATACCTTCCCTTGTCCGGTGATAATGAATCTTGCCGACCGCAACTTCGTTGAAGGCGGTCGAGACCGGCTTGTTAGGGTTGACCCGGTCGGTGAGGGCCGGCGCCCCGTTATTGAGCTGCTTGGCCCGCTTGGTCACCACGTTGACCAGACTGAACTTTGAATCGACGTGGTCCAGCAGCCTATCGAGATCTCCAAATACTGAGTCGCTCATACTATGAATCTTCCAATTCTCTTATCGAGTCGTCGCTGTACCGGTGTATCCGGAAGCGCTCTGCTTGTACTATTGAGTTGAGGTCGCGCACCGCTTCGTCGGGGCGTGACTCCTCATTGATCACGATGTAGTCGAAGTTTCGCACGAAGGCAAACTCCTGGTGCGCGATCTCCAGGCGTCGCGCGATCTCTTCGTTTGTCTCCGTGCGCCGCGCGAGCAACCGCGCCCGCAGGTGTGAAAATTTATCCGGCGCCAAGAAGATCAGGACCGCTTGCGGAAATGACTTCTTGATCGCCAGTGCGCCGTTCACCTCGGGCTTCATCACCAAATCGTATCCTTCGGTGAGCGTGCGCTCCACAAAGTCGCGCGGCGTCCCATACAGATTATCGTTGTATTCGCGCCATTCGAGGAAACCGCCGCTTTCACGGCGACGCTCGAACTCTTCCCGTGTTAAGAAGAAGTAATGTTCGCCATGGCGTTCGCCCGGACGCGGCTCCCGGGTGGTTGCCGAAACCGAATAACGCAGGCGCGGCAAACGCGTTCGAAGCGCGTCCACTAACGTGTCTTTGCCGGCCCCGGAGGGCCCGGACACAACGAACAGCAGACCCGGCCCGAGCATCAACGTAACCTTTTCAGGACAAAGCCACATATGTTCCGAATGGCCGGGGTTGCCCCCTTTAACACCTGAAAGGCGCCGCGCTGTATACCGATTGGCTTCTTATTCGCCGGCTCGCGTGGGAACTCGAGCGCCGTTTCGCCGGTGGACGCGTACGCGATGCCGGCCGGCTGACCGACGGGCGGTTCGCGCTCCTGCTCTGGACTGCGGGCACCTCGTGCCTGGTATGCGTGGACGTATTTGCTCCCACTCCGCTGATCACGGTTGAAGAGGGCGAACTGCCGGTGCATGTCGAGCCGGGATTCGTACGCGCCGCGGGTGCGGCCTTGCGCGGCAAAACCCTGACATCCGTACGCTCGCGCACGGGCGATCGCTCGTTGCGATTTGAGTTCGCGTCGCGTTCGCGCTTTGGCATCGAAGACCGCTACGCGCTGATTTGCGAGTTGGTGCCGAAGTTCGGAAACATCATTGTCGTGAAAAACGTCCAAGGTCCATCCGGCGGCCGTGACGTCGTCGTCGCGGCGGCCAAGGAATTTGCACCCGCGGACAATGCGGTACGATCGATCCAAGTCGGTGCGCTATATGAACCGGCACCATTGCCGATTCGCCGCAACAGCCGTATTCTTTCCGAAGATGCCCTCGAAAAGGCAGCGGCACAGCCCGGCGAGGGTGATTTGCACGTGTACCGTCGCGACGGCGCGCTGGTGCAAGCCCACATCGTGCCGCTGCCGCAATACGCCGATCTGGACCACCAGCGCGCCGCATCGCTGTTGGATCTGCTTGCCGAAGCACGCAGCTCGCAACAGGGCGCGGCGCAAAACGATCGCGTGGAAAAATTGCGCCGTTCATTGGAGCGGCGTTTGGCCGAACGCAGCGCGGCGTTGCAACGTGAATTGGAGGAAATCGAGCACCGCCTGCAGACAGCCGCCGGCAACGAACGCCTGCGCACGGAAGGCGAGGGCATTTACGCCAGTCTGCACGAGCTGCCGGACGTTGCGCAGCGCGAGCGGGCGAAAGAGCGCGCGAGTCAGCTTTTCGCGCAGTATAAGAAAAACACAACTGCACGCACGCACCTTAAACGCAGAGCGTCCGAACTTTCCGAACAATTGGATGAGCTGGCGGATCTGCGTTGGGAGGTGGAACGGGCAGAGGCCGACGACCTGCCCGACGCAGCACAAGCCGTCGAGGGCGCACGTTCTTCCACCAGCGCAAAGCGATCGCGCCCGAGCCTTCCCTCGCGCAGACCAATGATGTTTGAGACGGCCGGCCGCTCAAGGATCTATGTAGGCCGCACGCCGCTGCAGAATGCAGACTTGACGTTTCGGCTTGCGCGCCCCGCGGATCTGTGGTTCCACGTGCAAAATCAGCCCGGCGCGCACGTGATATTGCAACGTGACGACCGGCAAGAACCGCCGCAAGAAGACATTCTTGCCGCGGCGGCTCTGGCGGCGCTGCACTCGAAAGCGAAAAACAGCCCGAAGGTAACCGTGGACTACACGCAACGTAAGTTCGTACGAAAGCGCCCCGGCGCGGCGCCGGGATTGGTGTTTTACACCAATCCGCGGTCCGTGCTGGTCGCTCCCGCATCACCGCAGCGCTGATGCGGAACGCTTAGCGCGCGGTCGAAAGCGCCGCGGAAAGGCGCTGTGCCTCACTCAGGCGTTGCTCGCAGACGTCCCAATTGAGGTTGGCATAGAATGCATCGATATATTTGCCGCGCTCGGACGGTTTATAGTCCTTGATGAACGCGTGTTCCCAGCAATCCATCACGACGATCGGCTGGAAGCCTGCCAGGTTACCGTTTTGGTGTTGCTCCACCCAATGGTTGCTGATTTGCCCAGCTGACGGATCGTAGAAGGCAATGGCCCAACCGACTCCACGCATCTCACCGACGGCAAAAAAATCTTTGCGCCACGCTTCAAACTCGCCGAAACTTTCTCCCAGCACCTCGTACAAGCCGCCGCCGTTCAACTGGCGCGGCGATGTGGTCAAGTTGTCAAAATAATATTCGTGCAGCCGCATGCCGTTAAATTCCCAGCCCATGCGCCGTACCAGTTCGGAGTATTGCGGGTTGACCCCCATTGCTTGACCTTGCGATCGCGCCTGGCTCGTTTCTTCGATTAAGCGATTGGTATTTTTTACGTAGCCCTCGTAGAGTGTGAAGTGCGTCTCGAGTGTTGCCTCGGAGATCCCCTGAAGCGGCGAAAGATCCCATTTGCGTGGTGTGTAGGTTTTCATGCTGCGGTTTGTACCCGCCCGGTACGCATTGTCCTCGCGGCAGCTCCGGGGGCAAGGGGAGCGAGCGTAAGGAATAGCAAACAGTCATTCGTACGTTCGTGCAGTGCGAAGGGAGATAGACGTGAAAAATCCGTTGGACTCGCTTTGGGGCACCGTTATTTGCGGATTCATATTAACGGTAGCTTTGTATTTCTTGGCCGCCGCGCTTATGTCGCATGGCGTCCCCGCCGGAGGGACCTAAATGAACTGGGGTGATGCGATCCTGCGGTGGGGTCATTTTCTGGCCGGGATCATGTGGATCGGTCTGCTGTACTACTTTAACTTCGTCAACGTCGACGCGGTCAAAGCGGCAACGGCGGCCGGTGAGGCAGCCCCCATCGGTAAATACGTGGTGCCGCGCGCACTCTTTTATTTCCGTTGGGCCGCGGTGGCCACGTGGGTATTCGGTGCCGGATTGCTTAGCACGCTGCCGGGGCCAAACGGCGGAGGCGGCTTCTTAGGTGCGTTCCTTCTTCAAGGTTCACTGGTTCCAATTGGAATCGGCGCATGGCTGGGGACGATCATGCTGCTCAACGTGTGGGGGCTCATCTGGCCCAATCAAAAACGCATTCTCGGTATCGTGCCCGCATCCGAGGAAGAAAAGGCAAAGGCCCGGCGCGTCGCCTTTTTAGCTTCGCGCACAAATACGATGCTTTCGATTCCCATGCTGTTCTTCATGGCCACCGGCTTCCATCACCAGGACGGCATCTATAATTTGTTCCAACATTAAGCGGTGAGCGCACTGGTCGGAACCAGGACGATCTTGCCGATATGCGCGGACGATTCCAGCCGCTCGTGAGCTTGCGCGGCCTGCTCGAACGGGAACACGGAATCGACGACGGGACGGATGGGATTACGCGCCGGAAGCAGCGGCCAAACGTGTTGTAATAAGGCGCGCGCGATCGCGCCTTTCTCCTGCGGCGTTCGTGCGCGTAGAGCGCTGGCCATAATGCTGCCGCGCCTTTGCATGAGCAAACGCAGATCTACCTGCGCCGTCTGCCCGGTAGGCGCGGCGATGGACACGATCCGCCCATCCGCCGCGAGCGCGTGAAGATCGCGGGCAATGTAGTCGCCGCCGACCATATCAACGATGACGTCGACGCCGCGGCCGCCGGTCACGGATGCAACCTGCTCAACGAAGTCCGACGTCCGGTAGTTGAGGGCGAGGTCCGCTCCAAGCCTCCGGCACGCCGCGCACTTTTCCTCAGTCCCTGCGGTAACAATGACTAGCCCAGCGCGAAAGGCGCGCGCGAGCATGATGGCCGTTGTGCCGATACCGCTGCTTCCGCCATGAATCAAGATGCTTTCCTGCGCTTGAAGATGCGCGCGCAACCAGACGTTGTCGTATACCGTGAGCATGTTCTCGGGGAGCGTGGCCGCTTCAACGGCGGTCCAGCCTTGCGGAGCCGGCAGAACCTGCTCTCGCGGCACGGCGACGTACTCGGCGTATCCTCCGCCGGAAAGCAGCGCGCATACGGGCGCTCCGGTTTGCTCATCGGTGCCGGCCACCTCAAGACCGAGGATGTCGGATGCGCCGGCCGGTGGAGGATATGCGCCTTTGCGCTGCATTGCGTCGGCGCGTGATACGCCCGCAGCCGAAACGGCGATCAGCACTTCATCCAGCTTCGGCACCGGCTTGGGGCGCTCGCCGACGCGCAAAACGGCGGGCTCCCCGGGCTCTGCGAACTCTACGACCTTCATGACGTTGCAGCGTACTACGCCACTGACGAAGAGAACTGCAATTCAGCGCCAATACGGCAACCAACCCAAGGAGGTGCGTATGAGTCCCGAGCTCATTTCCTCGCTCGCGTCGGTCGGCGTGGCAGCGCTCGCCCTCGTTTTTACCACGTTCCTTCTTTCCCGCCAAGTGCGGCAAATGGAGCACGAACGCAACGCCCTGGCGATTCTCGAAGCGATCGAACGTTTGACCGACCCACGAGTCGTCGCAACGTTTGACCGATTGCACAACATCAACGAGCGCTACCCGCGCGACCAGGATGTTCTGGATCGTTATCACGGGTCCGCCGACGAACACGACATTCTGGTGGTAGCGCAATTCGTCGAAACGGTTGCGTGTCTGGCCCGGCGCAGGGTGCTGGACCCCTCACTGCTTGTAGACGCGGTCGGATTAGCGCTGCGTTACCGTTGGAACAGCATCAAGGACTTCATCGCGCGGCGGCGGGCTCTGGAGCACAATGACTTTATCTTGGAAAATTTTGAATGGCTGGCCATGTATAGCGCATGGTGGAAAGACACGCCGCGTCCGCGTGGTGATCCCAACTACGACCCGGGGCAATTCGCCGGAGTGACGTTTCACGTTTGAGGTTAGGGCTCGATGTACATGGCGTCGCCGAAGGAAAAGAACCGGTAGCCGGCCTGCACCGCGGCATCGTACGCCTGCAAGACGTTCTCGCGCCCCGCGAACGCACTCACCAGCACGAGCAGCGTGGAGCGAGGAAGGTGAAAATTTGTAATAAGTGCATCAACGACGCGAAACGAGAAACCCGGCTTGATGAAAATATCGGTCTGATCGGGGCCGCGGCGGACGGCGCCGTGAGCAAAGGCCGATCCTTCGAGCGCGCGCATGACCGTCGTACCGGCGGCCACGATGCGTCGCCCTTGCGACTTTGCGGATTCGATTGCGGTTTGGGCGGCGGCCGGAATGACGAATGACTCCGCGTGCATCACGTGATCTTCCACCCGGTCGCTTTGCATTGGACGAAATGTTCCCAACCCGACGTCCAGAACAATCTTGGCAACGTCGACGCCTTTATGCCGCAAGGCCTCGAAAACGGCATCGGAAAAGTGCAGCGAGGCCGTTGGTGCCGCGACGCTGCCCGGTTCCCGGGCAAAGATCGTTTGATACCGGGCTTGTGCATCGGCCGAGTCATTGTGAATGTACGGCGGCAACGGCAGGCGTCCGCGCTGTGCCAAAAATTCCTCGAACGGCAAGGTGAGGGCGAACTCAACGTGGCGCGTGCCGTCGAGGTTTGCCTGCACCACAGTCGCGACTCCCGCACTGCCGAATCGTACCACCGCACCCGGCAAAAGGCGGCGACCCGGTTTAGCGAGCACCACCCAGGCCGTGGCATGTGGATCGTAACGCAATTCACCGCAAGGATGCAGCAACAGCAGTTCGACGTTACCGCCGCTCGGCTCGCGCGTTCCAAAAATTCGTGCAGCGATCACGCGCGTTTCATTCAAGACCAGCAGGTCGCCCGATTTTAGAAATTCGGGCAGGTGGCGAAAGACGCTATGCGTGATCTTGCCTTGCCGCAGCACGAGCAATCGCGAGGCATCCCGCGGCTCGGCGGGACGCTGCGCAATGC
This sequence comes from Vulcanimicrobiaceae bacterium, assembly GCA_035656615.1. Classification (GTDB taxonomy): domain Bacteria; phylum Vulcanimicrobiota; class Vulcanimicrobiia; order Vulcanimicrobiales; family Vulcanimicrobiaceae; genus DASRSF01. The sequence goes on from DASRSF010000120.1 coordinate 8,686, forward strand.
GATCGGGGGGAAGCTCAAAGGAATACGCTTCGGTTAGCCCGGTGTCGTTAGCCGTTGCCGCTCGCTCTCCAAAAAGCTCTTCAGCCGTTGACTGTCCTCTTCGTTAACATCGATAAATTGCGCGCCGATTTGGAACGTGCCGCGCTCGAAGTCGTGAACCCAACGCACTTCTGCCCGTAGGGAAAGGCCGGGCGGCCCCTGCATGATGAACGAGTACTTAGCGCCGGGCGAAAGATGCTGCTCCGCGATGACACGCATTCCCGTTTCAGAGATGTCCGCAAGGGCGGCGCGCAGCGTGGACGATTCCAAGCGGTCTTCGATCAACAGCGGAATGTACTTGCGTAGCCGGACACTTTTGCGTTTGTCCGCCTCGTCGCCCGGGATCTTCTCTTCAGACATGGGCTAACGTCGTACCCGGATAGTACTGGCGCAAAATGGTTTGCAGATCGGCGCCGGTTATTGCCATACCGCGACATCCCCATTGGCACAGGCCCACACCGTGACCCAGGCCCGAACCCTCGATGTGCACCGTTCGTTCGGGCTGCGCGCCCGCGGGTGCGATAAACTTGCGGATCAATAGGCTTGGCAAGGTGCGCATTCCAAGTGCGCGCCGCACGTCGGCCGCTTTAATGCGCTGGATCGTGCCTTGGCCGGCAACGTTCCAATACACCGATCGTCCGCTCGAATCGGGCGCATCCAGCCAAATACGCTCGATCTGCGGCATCGGGGCAATCGCTGCGTTCAAGCGTTCGCGAAGGTCGTCCAGCGCAATTGTCTGCGCCCAGTTGTACCACGGTGAATCAGCGCAAAATGTGCACGGTACGCCGTTCAAGTACGAAATGGGTTGGCCGCCCCAGGCCTGTGCCGACGACTCGGTGTGACCGCCGCAGCACGAAGAATACAGTACGCTGGCAAAGCCGCCGCCGAAGCGCAACACCGTACCGGATGTTGCCTGCACTGCGGCCGAGGTCTGCGGGCGCTCGGCATCCATTCCGGTGTACACTTGGTCCGCCTCGGACGGAACAAGATCGTATTCGGCGCGCGGGTTGCTGCGAGACAAAACGAACGTGCGCGCGACCACGGCCTGCGCCTGCAGCGCGGCAGCAGGCCACAGCCGCGGCATTTCGCGTGGTACGACGCTGTATAAATACTCCTCGAGCGGTACCGTATTAACGATCCCTTTCGAGCTGTCCGAGAACGTGCCCCGATACCCGCGCCCCTGGAATAAAAACGTCCCCGCTTCCAACGGCGCAGCATCGCCGTGGCCGAGCAACACGCGAAGCGCCTGCGATCCAGACGCCAGCGCGGGATCGCCGATGTCCGAATCGGTTTGCATCGCAAGATGTTTGATCGTGAACGCCGCGGCCACGCCGTTCATAAAATCCAGCCGGTTCATAACAAGCGGTCCTGTACCGGTGAGCCGGCCGACACCGCTCCCAAATGCGCGTATGCCTCCGGCGTTGCTTTACGTCCGCTGGCGGTACGCACGACGAAACCTTGCTTGAGCAAATACGGCTCGACGACGTCTTCGAGCGTTTCGGCGTCCTCGGTAAGCGTTGCCGCAATGGCACCGATGCCGACCGGGCCGCCGCGGTACTGCTCGACGATCGTGCGCAAAAAAGCGCGATCCAGCCGGTCCAAACCCAGCTCGTCAACGCCCTCGCGCCGCAGCGCTTCGTCGGCAACGGGCAACGTTATCCGCCCCCCGGCGCGGACCTCCGCATAATCGCGCACGCGGCGAAGAAGTCTGTTTGCTATCCGTGGGGTGCCGCGACTGCGAGATGCGATGGCGTGCGCCGCGTCTTCGTCGATCGGCACTCCGAGCACGCCGGCGGAACGTAAGACGATTTGCTGCAGCTCGGCGGTGCTGTAGTAATCCAAGTGATGCGTTATTCCGAAACGGTCGCGCATCGGCGCGGAAAGCATCCCCGCACGCGTTGTTGCACCGATCAAGGTAAATCGTTTGAGCGGAAGCTTTATCGTCTTGGCATAGGCACCGCGATCGACGACGAAATCGATTTGAAAGTCTTCCATTGCCGGATAGAGAAATTCTTCGACAACGCGTCCCAGCCGGTGAATCTCGTCGATGAACAGCACGTCGCCCTCGTCAAGCGCGGTCAAAATGCCGACCAAATCCTTAGGTTTTTCGAGCGTAGGTCCACTGGTCGGGCGCAGCGCGTGGTCGAGTTCACGCGCAATCAGTGCCGCGAGCGTCGTCTTGCCCAAACCCGGCGGACCATAAAATAAGATGTGCTCGAGGGTCTCACCCCGGCGCTTCGCGGCATCGATGGCGATTTTGAGGTTTTCAACGACGCCGCGCTGACCAACGTATTCGTCAAATGTGCGCGGCCGCAAGCCGGCGCCGTAAACTTCGTCTTCGAGCGTATCGTCGGGGCTCACCATATTGCGCTCTTCCGGTTCGCTCACGTCGCTGGGCCCGTATAATTTTTTGCGCGTCTCGCTCATGATTTTGCCACCGGTATTCGCTCGGATGTGGCCTTCTGCCGGTAAATCTCGCCGAGCAGCGCTTCGGCATCGCGAATATAGGAAGCGCTTTCCAACGTGGAGCGGATCATTTCTTCGGCCTCGGAGCGGCGGTACTCCAGTTGCAAGAGCACTGCCAGCGCTTCGTCGGCGAAGTCCGGAATGCGCACGGGCTCCCGCGTGCCGCCGTCTTGAATCAGCAGAAACTTGGCGACCTTTCCTTGCAGTTTGGCGACGATATCGCGCGCCTTCTGCTGTCCGATACCCGGAAGCGTCTTCAAGAATGCGTGGTCGCCGCGGTCGATCGCGTCGGCGATTCGCGACATCGGTTGGGAGAAAGCTCGCGCAGCGGACCGCGGACCAATACTTGCCACGCTTATTAAGGCCTCAAAGAATGCGCGCTCCACGGCATTGCTGAATCCGTAAAACGAGTAATGCCCGGTATTTCCGTCGATGTTCAGCACGGAATAGACTTCAAGCGCAATGTCCTCTCCGGTTGCACCCGCGATCTTTTCGGCGACGCAGGGCGGTAAAATGATTTCGTATGCCAGACCCTGCACGTCCAGAACAATCGTATCCTCCGATCGCTCGATGAGCGTTCCGCGGATCCGTGAGAACATCAGCGGCCCATCCGGTTATAGAAGGCCAGCGCGAGCGCGAGCGCGTCCGAGACGTCGTTGGGCTCGGGCCGCCGCCGCAGACCCAACAGCTGCGTAACCATCCGGTTTACTTGGTCCTTTCGTGCCGCTCCCGAACCGATGAGTGCGCGCTTGACGAGCGAATGCGCGAGCGTATGAACCGGCACGCCATGCTGCGCACCGGCAAGGCAAAGCACGCCCCGCGCATGACCCATCAGAATGGCAGTCAGCGGGTTTTTATACGTCGTGTACAGCTCTTCTATGACCATTACCGTCGGATTCGTTGAAGCAACGACGGCACATACGCCGTCATGTAATTCGTGCAGCCGCTGCTCCAAGCTGGCCTTACTGCTGGGCGTAACCACTCCGGCTTCAACCAGCCGCGCGCGGCCCGAGGTGAAATCCACGACGCCATACCCGGTTGTGCGCAGCCCCGGGTCCAAACCCAGAACGCGGTGGTTCATGGAACCGCCGGCTGACCAGGCTGCGCGCTGGCACTGTTTACGTAAATATTGATCGGCGTTCCGGGGTTGGCTTTGGTTCCCGCTTCCGGTTCGGTCCGAACGACCTTTCCGTCGGCGCCTTCCGTGGTCGGCGTGACGTTGCCGAGCTGATAGCCGTAATTGAGCAGCGTGGTTTTCGCCTGGTCCAGCGTCATCCCGTCCGTATCGGGAATGTATCCGGTAACCGAGACCCAGAGCTGCACTTGCGAGCCTTTTTCGGCGCTTGTGCCGCCCTGCGGCTGCTCGTTGATGATTGTACCGTTGCTCTCGCTGTTCGGTGGATTGACGGCGTACGTTACGGCGCTCTGAAAACCCGCAGCCTTCAGCGCGTCCTGCGCGGAAACCAGATCTTGACCGCGAACGTCGGGAATCGCTGCGACGCCGCCGCCCTTGCTCACGATCACATAGATCGTCGCTCCGGAATTAACCGACTGCCCCGCGGGCGTCTCTTGCGAGGCGATGACGTGCGGCGGAACGTTGGCGATCGGCGCCTCTTCCGTGACGCTGATAGTGAATCCCAAATGCGCCGCAATCGCTTGCGCTTGCGCCAGTGTCTTGCCCACGAGATCGGGAACCTTTACCGGCGCGGGCCCGTCGGAGACAACCAGCACCACGGCGGATCCTTGCCGAACTTTGCTGCCGCCCTTGGGCGTCTCGGAAAGCACCGTGTCTTTG